>CAIVXW010000190.1 GCA_903910005.1 uncultured Methylococcaceae bacterium | reverse complement strand
GTTTCGTCCAGTCGCTCAATGAATTTCAGGCGTTCTGCTGTTCTGGGCAGGTGCAGCCTGTCCAACAGAAAACCCAGGAGAACCCTGACTTCAGTAACGGTGTGATGATTGATGTTCATGGCAATTCGATAAACCGTCGCAGTAGCGACACGACACCACGTGATTATATCGCGGGCTTGCAGGGCCAGTCTAACCACTCAAGGGAAACACTCAATCCCGTTCAGGCATCCCCTGCCCTACGGCCCGGTTTTGAGGTTGCTGAATTTGCCGACATCCCGCCGCATGACGTCAACTATTTCCATATCAGCTTCCACATCAGCCGAATTTCAGGGCTTCGCCCGGGTTGCAACGGCCCTGTTCCGGGTTCAGGTTCAAATGATCCATAATCCTGGCTCCAAAATATGACTTGAGACCTGGCTGATTAGGCTAAAATGGCGGGCTTTGTCCCGGATCATTTTCCGCCATGAAAGTCCTGCATTGTGCATGGCTCCCTGAAGCAACCTCCGAATTCCATCAACCCGGTGATTTCTGGGTATGGGTAGAACGCTCCGGTGTAGAGTCCCCGCAAGCCGGTGCGGTTTGCCTGCGCCATCGGCGTCATCCACACCATCTCGACAAAACCGAACTGGTCGCCTTTCTGACCGGTGCCCTGGAGCAGGACATGACCCCCTATGAGCGGCGTTTTCACGTCAAAACCCTGACCTTGCTGTTGCCCGCCCGTGACGGTATCCCGCTGGCCTCGCCGGAACTGGATCATGCAGCCGACACGAACCCGTCCGGTCCGGCTGTTCTCCAGCCGTTTGAACTGGATGCCTACCGGTTGGTGCGTCCCGTCAGGCAGATCAATGAACTGCGTTTCCAGTGCCTGAGTCAGGATATCAACACCGGCATGGGACACGATTTTTTGTTCTGGCATTATTACACCCAGTCACTCAAGACCCTGATCATGCGGGATCGTTACGTGCCGGTACTCAAGTGCCGTAAGCCGGGCCAGGATCAGTACGAATTGCACGCCGGTTTTGAATTTATTTCAGAGGATTATGAAACCCTGCTGGCGCAGGCGGTGGCACGGATGCCGCCGGTCTGTTACTGCTCGGCCGAGGGCTTACACCCGCCGCTCGACTGGCTGCGCCACTGCAGCGAGGTTTTGTTGTACCGGATTATCGGCTCAATCACCTACTCGGGCGGCCTGGTCAAAAAGATGAACGGTACCCTGCTGGGAGCCGTCTGTGCCTCGGCGGATACCCCACCCCTGCTTGAAACCGGCACCAGCCTGGAATTGTATCGACACTGGCAGGGCTGGTATCGCAAGCTGACGGCACAAAAACAGAACTCAGGCTTTGATCTGGGCTTCTGCCTGCGGGATGCTGCCGATGAGCTGACGCCGTGGAGCCTGATATTTAGCGTCATTCCCCGCTCCGAACCCACCTGCCGCCTCAATCTGGCCGATTACTGGAACCGATCCGTCCCCGAACGGCAACGTCTGGTTGAATGCTGTAATCCATTGTTCGAAAAAAACCTGCTGCTCGCACTGGGACAGGCGGCCCGGATTTATCCCAAGCTGTGGGACGGTCTGGACACGGCCTGTCCTTCACGGGTGGAATTGTCCCTGGAAGAGGCCTTCAGTTTTTTACTGACCGAGGCCTGGGTGCTGGAAGATGCCGGCTTCAAAATTCTGACACCGGCCTGGTGGTCACCCGAAGGGCGGCGACGCGCCCGGATTCGGCTGACCCGCAAGGGACGCCCGGGCAGTCCGGCGGGCAAATCCTGCCCCCTCGGCACTCACAATCTGGTTGCCTGGCGTTATGAATTGTCGCTGGGTGACGAAACATTGACCGAAACCGAATGGCAGGCTCTGGTGGACAGCAAAACCCCGGTGGTACGTTTTCGGGACCAATGGGTGGCTCTTGAACGTAACCGGATGCGGGAGATGCTGGAATTCTGGCGCGGGCAGCAGGAAAATGCCGACCCAACCGGCCCGGTTCTTACCGAACTGATACGTAAAACCGCTGAAGATACCGACTTTTTTGAGCTGGATACCGTCTCGGCACTGGCTGACATGCTGCGGCGTTTGCGTGATGCCAGCCGGTTTGAGCCAGTGCCCACGCCCCGGCAACTGGGTACGGTATTGCGTGAATACCAGCAGCGGGGGCTTGCCTGGCTGAGCTATCTGGAAAGTCTGGGCCTGAACGGTTGCCTGGCTGACGATATGGGGCTGGGCAAAACCGTACAGGTCATTGCCCGACTGGTACAGGAGCGTGAGCAGGGCGATCCGGTGCTTCCCACCCTGCTGATCGCCCCCACCTCGGTCATTGGCAACTGGCAAAAGGAGATCGAACGCTTCGCCCCTCATCTGAAAACCCTGATTCACCACGGTCACGACCGATTGCAAACCACCCGGGAATTACGCCAGGTTGTGGCCGAGCGCGACGTGGTCATTACCTCTTACGCCCTGATCCGCAAGGATGAAAAACTGCTGGCGGCCCAAAACTGGGAACGGGTCGTACTGGATGAGGCCCAGAACATCAAGAATCCGCTATCGGCCCAAAGCAAGGCCGTGTCCAGGGTTCCGGCCCGGCATCGCTGGGCCCTGACGGGAACACCGGTCGAAAACCGCCTGCTGGATTTATGGTCGATCTTCAATTTTCTGAACCCCGGTTATCTCGGACGACAGGCCTGGTTCCGGCGTCACTACGAAATACCCATCCAGCGTGATCACGATACCGCCCGGGCCGCCATCCTCAAACGCCTGATCGAACCCTTTGTCCTGCGCCGGATCAAGACCGACCCGGCCATCATCCGGGATCTGCCCGACAAGGTGGAAAACCGGCAGTACAATTATCTGTGCCGGGAACAGGCCGCCCTGTATGAGGCGGTGGTACGTGAAGTGGAAGGGTGCATCGGCGAGGCACGTGGCATGGAACGGCAGGGATTGATGTTGTCCACGCTGACTCGACTCAAGCAAATCTGCAACCATCCCGCCCAGTTTCTGCGTGATGGCAGCCCGTTCACGGTCGAACGCTCGCCCAAACTGGAGCGTCTGCGGGATATGCTGGAGACCCTGCTGGCCGGGCAGGAAAGTGCCCTGGTGTTTACCCAGTTTGCCGAAATTGGCAGCCTGCTCGAAGGCTTTCTGCACAAATCGCTGGCCTGTCCGGTGTTTTATCTGCACGGTGCGGTAGCAGCCGACAAACGTGAGCGGATGATCCGGCACTTTCAGGATGAAGACACCGCCCCCGGCGTATTCATCCTGTCGCTGAAGGCGGGGGGGGTCGGTATCAACCTGACCCGGGCCAACCATGTATTCCATTTTGACCGCTGGTGGAATCCGGCCGTGGAAGATCAGGCCACTGACCGGGTTTTCAGGATCGGGCAACGGCGCAATGTCTTCGTACACAAGTTCGTGACCGTCGGCACCCTGGAAGAACGCATTGACCGCCTGATTGAGGAGAAAAAACGCATAGCCACCCTGATTGTGGGTACTGATGAAGCCTGGTTGTCGGGTCTGGACAACGATACCTTCAGGCAACTCATCGCCCTGAACAGCCACGCGGTGATGGAATGAACAGACACAATGGCACCGCCTGGGGGCAACGATTTCTGCAGGCTCTGGAGCAAGGCCTGGAACCCAAACGCCTGGCCCGGGGGCGACAATACAGTGCGTCGCACCGGGTACCTGACTGGGCCTGGACGGGAGGCCACCTTCGCTTTTCCGGCAAAAACCGGGGGACAGCCTACTACGGCATGAACGAACCCATACGTTTTGAGGGACACATCGAAATCAGCCCCTTGCCTGGCTGTCTCTGGCAAGCGGTTATTCCCGAACTTGGCAACCAGGCCGGTTTTATCGCCCGGCTGTTGTTGAACGAAATTCCGGACAGCCTTGAAAGTCACCTGCAGGCACGCGGCCACAGCCTGATACCGGGCCGTTACGGCGAAGACCTCCAGGCAACATGCAGTTGCCCGGAAACGGAATCACCCTGTCGGCATGTTGCGGCGGTACTGGTGGCACTCGCGGCCCGGATTGATCAGACCCCCCTGCTGCTGTTTGAGTTGCGGGGACTGAACCGCGCCACCCTGGCCGCCCGACTCGAAGACACCGTGCTGGGCGGCATCGTCGCCACCGCCCTGTCGGATCCATCGGTCGAACCTGAGCCAGCGACCAGTTACTTCACCCGTCCGGAACCGCACCTCATGGCGGGAGCCTCCCTTTCTTCGCGGGAATTCTGGCGGGCACCCTCGAAACTGCCCACCCGCATGGAACCGCCCCAGCCCTCACCGGTGCCGGGTTTGCTGGTAAAAAAAGGCGGCGATTTTCCGCCATTCTGGCAAAAAGACGTTTCGTTCATTGAGGTCATGGACGGGTTTTACGAGGAAGTGCGACGCAAGGCCAGGGAATGGTCTTGAACCCGGTTTCAGACATCCAAATAACCGACATTCCGCCCCCCAGTCGTCTAAAATACATCTTTCCTGAAAACTCACCACCACGCCCGCAAGTTGTCGCAGCCAAGTGAAAAACTGACACCGCCACGACGGATGAAGTCGGTTCTTACTCCGTAGAAAGCATGAACCCTCTGGGGCTGGTAGCCGCGACGGTGGATGAAGTGGGACTGGTCGAGTGTATTGACCCGATGATGCCGCAGGATTTCAATCAACGCACGGTGTCCATCGGCCTGGCGGACTGTCGGTTAACAGCACCACTCCGTCAGGCTTCGCCTGCCACCCCTCCTCTGGAGCGGTGCGCGAAGGGCGGGGTGGTTGTTGGGGGGGGGTATAGCGGTTATTTTTATCAGGGGTCGCTTTATATGCCAATTCCGGGTGAGGGATGCGGAATAGGGGTTAAGGGCAACGGCCAATCCGGGTACCAGGGTACTGAGCAATCATGCCCACACGACGTAAACGCTGACGAAGATGACAAGGGCCAACCGTCTGGTCAAGACGGCTCTGCTGGCTACACGACAAGGCCTTACAAATCCGCGATGGCACTGCCGGGTAAACCAGCAGGGACAGCAGCGTGATGCCGCCAGGCTTTTAGGGTGGTGCCTCGGGCCGGAATCGAACCGGCACGCCGGGTGAGGGCGCGGGATTTTAAGTCCCGTGTGTCTACCAGTTTCACCACCGAGGCATTGATTGAGGAGTGGTTTTGACTACAAAATCTGTAGTCCATGACGGTCGGCGCAGGCGACCAGTTCAACGTCGCTACGTACCGAGAGTTTTTCAAAAGCCCGGCTGCGGTAAGTGTTGACTGTCTTGATGCCTACATCCAGTGTTTCCGCTATGGCCTGAATATCCTTGCCCTGCAGTATCAGCATAATGATCTGCATCTCCCGAACAGACAGGCTGCCAAACGGCGAGGGGCGAGGCAAATTGACCCTGCCTGCAGTCAAATTGTGCATGACATCCTGTCCAACGTAGCGTTCTCCGTTCGACACCTGTTTGATGGCGTCGATCAACTCATCCTGGCCGCAATTCTTGGAAAGATAACCTCCAGCACCCATATCCATCAACTGACTGGGCAGTCCGCCATCAGCGTGAACCGTCAATATGATAATGCGGAGAGACGGTTTGATTTCACACAAACGCCTGCAGGTTTCCACACCGCCGATACCTGGCATGTTGATGTCAAGCAGAACCACATCCGGATTGAGGTACTCGACTTTTTTGATGGCTTCTTCTCCCGACGAGGCAAATCCCTGAACGGTGATCCCGGGTTCATCCTCCAGCAGACCGGAAACCCCCATTCGTATCAGTTCATGGTCATCTACTATCAGAACGTTGATCATGGGAAGTCAATATGAGCTGCCGATCCGTGGCGAATGGAGGCAATCATGCAATTCTGGAGCGGGCGACGGGATTCGAACCCGCGACATTCAGCTTGGGAAGCTGACACTCTACCAACTGAGCTACACCCGCATTTGTGAACCGGATTGTACGCGATTCTGCAAAATCATGCATCCTTTCATGCTACCTGTCCCGAAACAGGGTCGGGACAGGCAGCATGTCATCAATCAAAGTTTGTCGGCATTCTTGCTGAGGTAGTCAGCCACACCGCTGGCATTGGCGGTCATGCCGGACTTGCCCTTGCTCCAGCCAGCCGGGCAGACTTCGCCGTGTTCCTCAAAGAATTGCAGGGCATCTACCATGCGGATCAGTTCATCCATGTTGCGTCCCAGCGGCAGGTCGTTAACCACCTGGTGACGCACGATTCCCTTTTGGTCAATCAGGAAAGTACCACGGTAGGTTACGGCGGCTCCTTCCACTTCGACATCGTAGGCCTTGGCAATCCGGTGATTGACGTCAGCGACCATGGTGTAACGAACCGGGCCAATCCCGCCCTTTTCAACCGGGGTGTTGCGCCAGGCACTGTGGGTGAACTGGGAGTCGACAGAAACGGCGATTACTTCGACACCGCGTTGCTTGAGTTCGTCCACGCGATGATCCAGGGCGACCAGCTCAGTCGGGCAGACGAAGGTGAAGTCCAGCGGATAGAAAACGATGGCGACGTATTTGCAACAGGTTTCCTTGGCGAACCAGTAGCTGTCAACGATCGAACCATCTCCCAGTACGGCGGGCGATTGAAAATCAGGGGCGGCTTTACCAACTAAAACGCTCATCGGGTTGTCTCCTGTTATAGGCTTGACGGATTGGGAAAAGATCAGGGTTCGGTCGCTCGACCGAACACAGCGGGGAGGTATTCTACACTAAAACAGTCGGAAATACCCCATACCTCACGCTGACCGATACAGCCCCTCGCGCCGAATGTAGGCCAGCACGGTGTCCGGGGTCAGGTAACGGGCACTGCGACCGGATTGAAGTGCCTGGCGGAGCCGGGTCGCCGAGACGTCCAGTTGTATGACCTCCTGCAACAATACCTGTCCGGCGGCTCCATCCTGCAGCGAGCGAGCGTTATCGGTCAGGCGCGGAACAACTTTAGCCGCCAGCGGAGCCGACAGGGCGCAATCGTTACCCGGGCGTTGCATCACGATGAAATGGGCCAGTTCAAACAAGTCTGTCCAGCGATGCCAGGCGGGTAATCCCCTGAAGGCGTCCATTCCCACGATCAGGCAGATGGGGGTCTGGCCGTTTTCAGCACGCAGGCTACCCAGGGTATCGACCATGTAAGAGGGGCCCGGTCGCAGCAATTCGCGGGAGTCGATGCTGAATCCCGGTTCACTGTCGATCAGGGCCAGTTCCAGCATCCTGTAGCGTTGTTCCGGGCTGGCCTGCGGTGCCTGGCGGTGCGGCGGTTGTCGGCAGGGCAGGAAGCGCACTTCATCCAGTTGCACGGTTTCCTTTATTTCAAGGGCGGTTCTGAGGTGCCCGTAATGCACCGGATCGAAGGTGCCGCCATACACGCCGATCATGTACGAATATGACCGTCACCCAGCACGATAAACTTGCGGGTGGTCAATCCTTCCAGTCCGACCGGGCCACGCGCATGCAGTTTATCGGTACTGATGCCGATTTCGGCCCCCAGGCCGTATTCAAAGCCATCGGCAAAGCGGGTGGAGGCATTGACCATGACCGAGCTGGAATCGACTTCACGCAGGAAACGGCGGGCACGGGAGTAATCTTCGGTAACGATCGCATCGGTGTGCCCTGAACCGTGCAGGCGGATATGATCCATGGCCGCATCCAGGTCTGCCACGATGCGAATCGACAGGATCGGAGCCAGGTATTCAGTATCCCAGTCTTCCGCCGTCGCCGGGATCAGATCAGGTACCCATGCCAGGCTGGCCGGACACCCCCTGAGTTCCACGCCCTTGTCCCGGTACAGCCGCGCCAGTTCCGGCAGGACAACCGGTGCTATTTTCTCCGCCACCAGCAGGGTTTCCATGGCGTTACAGACGCCATAACGCTGGGTTTTGGCATTGAGGGCGATGCGGAGAGCCTTGTCGATATCGGCCCGGTCATCAATGTAGACGTGACAGATTCCGTCCAGGTGTTTGATGACCGGAATGCGTGAATCCCGACTGATGCGTTCAATCAGGCTTTTACCACCCCGGGGGATAATCACGTCGATGCAGTCCTGCATGGCCAGCAACAAGCCGACCGCCGCACGGTCAGTGGTTTGCACCAATTGTACGGCATCAGCCGGTAACCCGGCGGTTTCCAGTCCGGCCCGGATCAGGGCCGCCAGTGCCTGGTTGGAGTAAATGGACTCAGACCCGCCCCGCAGAATGCAGGCATTGCCCGCCTTGAGGCACAGGGCGGCTGCATCGGCAGTGACATTGGGGCGAGATTCATAAATGATGCCGATGACACCCAGCGGCACCCGCATCTGACCTACCTGAATGCCGGAAGGGCGACAGGTGAGATCGGTCATGGCCCCGACCGGATCCGGCAGGGCCGCCACTTCGCGCAGTCCCTGGGCCATGGCGGCAATGCGTGGCGGTGTCAGGGTCAACCGGTCGAGTGAGGCGGCATCCAGCCCAGCCGCCTGCCCGGCGGCCAGATCACGCTGGTTGGCAGCGACAAGATAGGCCGCCTCACTTTCAAAACGGTCGGCAATGGTCATGAGGGCCTGGTTTTTGGCAGCGGTGCCGGCCCGGGCAATCAGCCGGGAAGCGACACGCGCCCCGGTGCCCAGGGTTTGCAGGCAGGAATCGAGCGTTTCAGTCATGGTAGTAGGGATTAGGGGTTAGTTTTCAGTTTTCAGTTGCCATTTGCTCACCACGCGGCCAGGATGGCCACGCCACTCACCACTCACCACTCACCACTCACCACTCGCCATTCACCCCGAACCGGGCATACAGGCTCAAGGGGCCGGTGTCGTCATGCCATGAACCCGGCTTGACGGTGAGTTGCAGGCCGGTTGCGATATGGCTGAGCCAGTGTCCGCGCTGGCGGAAGCCGACGGTTACCCGGTAGACACCCGGCATCAGACCGATCATGGGCAGGTGTATGCGGATGGCGTGGGTGCCCTGCCCGAACTGCCAGGGGGGCTGGTGGTGGCCTGAATCAATGTGGGCGACCGGTTCGTTACGGCCATCGCGAAATTGCAGTACCAGGGTCACATCCTGCCGGGGTTCCCGGCCATGACATACCAGTTCGAATTCCGCCGGGGTGTCGGTGTGCAGCACTGCCCGGGTTTCGCTGCCATTGCAGCGCAGGGTATGAATCGTCAGATCGTCCGGGCCAGTGGTCGGCGTCCATGCTGACCGCGGATCAGCGGCCGGTAACGCCTGCCGGAATCCCACCGCATGGTAGTACATCCGGTAAAGTTCATCGGTGGCTCCACAGCCCAGCATCTCGCCGTCAAACAGCAGCAAACAACGATCCGCCACCCAGCGGATGTTCATTTCGGAGTGAGAAACCATCAGCACGGTGGTTCCCTGTTGTTTCAGTTCACGGATACGCTCAAGGCTGCGGGCCTGAAAAGCCAGATCACCCACCGACAGCACTTCGTCGATCAGCAGTATATCGGGTGCCAGTGCCGTCGTCATGGCAAATTCGAGGCGGCTGTACATGCCGTCCGAATACTGTTTGACCGGACGGTCGATGGCCTTTTCAAGCCCGGCCATGGCAATGATGGCATCCAGATGCCGATTGATCTGCACTGCCTCCACCCCCCGCGACAGCAGGTGCAGATGGATGTTTTCCCGACCGGAAAGCTGGGCATGCAGACCGCTGCCAAGGCGGAGTAGCGATATGACCCGGCCTCGTTTGATGACCTGACCCTGATCCGGGTACCAATCCCCGCCAATCAGCCGGAGCAGGGTGCTTTTGCCGGCACCATTGGGACCAATGATGCCGATACATTCACCACGGGCCACCGCCAGGTTGATGTCACGCAGGGCCCAGAATTCACCGGTACCGAGGGTTGTGCGGGGAGGTCGTCGTATCAGCGATCCGAGCCAGCGCAGGCTTTGGTTACGGAAGGCATCCAGCGGCGAGCGGCAAAAACGCTTGCCGACCTGCCTGAACTCAATCACGGGTGTTTTAGCGGTTGT
>CAIVXW010000189.1 GCA_903910005.1 uncultured Methylococcaceae bacterium | reverse complement strand
GGTATCTTCAACCCGCAGGGCGACATTGTGTTTGAGTTCGCGCTCCAGTCGTTCCCTGATCTGGCGGGAGGTCAGAAATTTGCCGTCCTTGCCGGCAAAAGGCGAGTTATTAACCTGAAAAGTCATGCTCACGGTAGGCTCGTCCACGGTCAGCGGCGGCAAGGCTTCAGGTGAGTCGGGGGCACACAGCGTGTCCGATATTTCCAGGCCATCAATTCCGGTAAAGGCAATGATGTCACCGGCACTGGCTTCCGGTGTTTCGACCCGTTGCAGGCCACGAAACCCGAACACCTGCAGAATGCGGGCATTTTTCTGGCTGCCATCGCGCTTGACGATGGTGATGGCGGTATTGGTTTTAAGGCTGCCGCGCTGTATCCGGCCAATGCCGATGACGCCGACGTAGGAGTTGTAGTCAAGGCTGGTGACCTGCATCTGGAAAGCCCCCTCCGGATCGACTCCGGGCGGATGTACCTTGTCGATGATGGTCTGGAACAGGGGCGTCATGTCGCCACCGCTGACATCCGGAGTCAGGCCGGCATAGCCGTTGAGGGCAGAGGCATAGACCACCGGAAAATCAAGCTGCTCTTCAGTGGCTCCCAGCCGGTCAAACAGATCAAAGGTTTGATCCAGCACCCAGTCAGGCCGGGCACCCGGACGATCCACCTTGTTGATGACCACAATGGGTTTAAGGCCCAGGGCGAACGCTTTCTGGGTAACAAAACGGGTTTGCGGCATGGGGCCATCGACGGCATCAACCAGTAGCAGGACTGAATCCACCATCGAAAGCACCCGCTCCACCTCGCCGCCAAAATCGGCATGTCCGGGGGTATCGACGATGTTGATGCGGTAGTCATTCCACTCGATGGCGGTATTTTTGGCCAGGATGGTAATGCCGCGTTCCTTTTCCAGGGCATTGGAATCCATCACGCGTTCCTCAACCCGTTCGTGGGATGCGAAGGTTCCGGACTGTTGCAGAAGTTTGTCTACCAGGGTGGTCTTGCCGTGGTCGACGTGAGCGATGATGGCGATGTTGCGTAAATTCTGGATCATGAAGCGGGTAGGTCCTGAAGGTATCCTGAAAAAAGGCACCTATGGTACACGATATGCCGGGTCAGGGCGATGACAAGGGCCGGTGCCCTGGATCCCGACTGCCGTCAATCCGGTTTGCCCTGGTCATCATCGCTTTGTATCCTACCCGGCTTTTCGGCAGTAAACCTGATTCCCCTTCCGTTGCGCTGTCCGGTGAGCCATGACCACACCGACCGAAGCAGGATTTACGTTTGCCGGTGATTTTTTTTCAACCCTCCAGGCCACTGACTGATGGAAGACACCTACCAACCCCAATCCATAGAACCCGCCGTTCAGGCATACTGGCAATCCCGCAATACCTTCCGTGCCACTGAAGACCCGCAGCGGGAGAAATACTATTGCCTGTCCATGTTTCCCTATCCCAGTGGCCGCCTGCACATGGGGCATGTCAGGAATTACACCCTGGGCGATGTCATGTCGCGTTATCAACGGATGCGCGGTAAAAACGTGCTGCAACCGATGGGGTGGGATGCCTTTGGCTTGCCGGCCGAGAATGCCGCCCTGCAGCATGGCGTGGCCCCGGCCGCCTGGACCTACTCCAATACCGATACCATGCGAACCCAGCTCAAATCGCTGGGACTGGCAATCGACTGGGAACGCGAACTGGCCACCTGCAAGCCCGATTACTATCGCTGGGAACAATGGCTGTTCACCCGTCTGTTTGAGAAAGGCCTGATCTATAAAAAAACCGCCCCGGTCAACTGGGATCCGGTCGATCAAACCGTATTGGCCAATGAACAGGTTATTGAGGGACGCGGCTGGCGTTCCGGTGCCCTGGTCGAAAAACGCGACATCCCCATGTATTTCATGCGGATCACGGCCTATGCCGACGAACTGCTACACGAACTGGATCACCTGCCTGGCTGGCCGGAGCAGGTCAAGGCCATGCAGCGTAACTGGATTGGCCGCAGCGAGGGGTGTGAAGTACATTTTCCGGTAGTGCCTGAACCCGGCCACGAACCGGCCACAGGCGATGTGCTGAAGGTCTACACCACCCGTCCGGACACCCTGATGGGGGCCACTTATGTCGCGGTGGCAGCCGAACATCCGCTGGCCCAGGCCGCTGCCCGCGAACAACCGGCCCTGGCAGCGTTCATTGAGGCGTGTCGTCGCGGCGGAACGGCGGAAGCTGACCTGGCGACCCAGGTCAAGCAGGGCATGCCGACCGGGCGTTGGGTCACTCATCCACTCACCGGCGCAACCCTGCCGGTCTGGGTCGCCAACTACGTTTTATGGGGGTATGGCGAAGGGGCCGTGATGGCGGTACCGGCGCATGACGAGCGCGATTTTGCCTTTGCCCGCCAGTATGCCCTGCCGGTCAGGACGGTGATCGCCTCGACCCGGGATGCGTATGCAACCGTGGATGCCGCCGGTGACTGGCAGGATGCCTATGCCGAACACGGTCGCTGTGTAGCGTCCGGTGTCTACGACGGCCTCGATTTTGCGGCGGCCTGTGCCGCCATTGCAACTGACCTGGAAGCCCGGGGGCTGGGTCAACGCCGTATCCAGTATCGTTTGCGCGACTGGGGCATTTCCCGGCAACGCTACTGGGGGTGTCCGATCCCCATCATCCATTGCCCTGATTGTGGCGATGTACCGGTTCCGGCCGGGCAGTTACCGGTGGTGTTGCCGGAAGCGGTCACCCTTGATGTCGGTTCGCCGCTCAAAAAAATGCCGGACTGGTACCAGACACCCTGTCCCCGTTGTGGAACCGCCGCCCGACGCGAGACCGACACCCTGGACACCTTTGTTGAGTCGTCCTGGTATTACGCCCGCTATGCCTCACCCGATAACGACCAGGCCATGCTGGATGAGCGGGCGCATTACTGGCTGCCGGTAGATCAATACATCGGGGGCATCGAACATGCCATCCTGCACCTGCTCTATGCCCGCTTTTTCCATAAACTGATGCGGGATGTCGGGCTGGTTCACTGCGATGAACCGTTCCGTAATCTGCTCACCCAGGGCATGGTGGTCGCTCCCACGTTTTACCGCGAGACTCCGGGCAGCAAGAAGCACTATTTCAGTCCGGCTGAGGTTGATGTGCGCTACGATGAACGGGGACGCACGGTGGGAGCCGTCTGCAAGGCCGATGGAGCGGCGGTAGAGGTGGGTTCCATCGAAAAAATGTCGAAGTCCAAAAACAACGGCGTGGATCCGGAGAGCCTCATTAACCGCTATGGAGCCGACACCGTCCGGTTGTTCACCCTGTTTGCCGCACCGCCGGAACTGTCGCTGGAGTGGTCAGACAGCGGGGTCGAAGGAGCCTCGCGGTTTCTCAAACGGCTATGGAACCGCCTGGCCCAGACCGAGTGGCTGGCCGAAGCCAACACCCTGGCGCAACCTGCTGACTGGAACGGGTTTCCGCTGGAACCCGCCCACCGCGAGGCCCGCCGCCTGATTCATGCCAGCCTCAAACAGGCCTTGTTTGACTACGAAAAACACCAGTTCAACACCGTGGTATCTGCCTGCATGAAAATCCTCAACGTCCTCACCGATGACAAGGCGTACTGGACGGTTGATCCAGGCCTGGATGCAGCCCGGACGCAGGCAGTCACAACCAGTGCCCGAACCGTGCTGCGCGAGGGTTACTCAATCCTGTTGCGGTTGCTTTATCCGATTGCCCCGCACATCTGTCACACCTTATGGGATCGAGTGACGCCAGATGTGCCCATACTGGACGCCGGCTGGCCGGGGGTTGACGAGACGGCACTGGCTCAGGAAACCCTCGAACTGGTAGTGCAGGTCAATGGCAAGCTGCGCGGCAAAATTAGCGTCGAGGCCACCGCCGCTCGGGAGCAAATCGAAGCCCGGGCCCTGGCCGATACCCAGGTGCAACGTTTCCTTGAGGGTAAACCGGTCAAAAAGCTGATTGTGGTACCCGGCAAGCTCATCAATATTGTGGTATGAAACCGATGAACCAGCCCGGATTTGTCGTATGTGCAGGACTGGCCCTGCTGTTATCGGCCTGCGGATTTCATCCCAGGGGCAGTATCGCCAGGGACTCCCTGGCCAAAACCATTTTTGTCGAGGGTGATACCCGCTTTGAAGCCTTTTCGGGTGAGTTCAATCAGTTGCTGCGTTCCTCAGGCGGAACGCTGGCCGCCAGTTCAGCCGCAGCCGGTGCTGTCATCCACATCGTACGGGGACGACAGGAACGCCGCCCCATCACCCTGAGCCGCCAGGGACGTGCCAACACCTACGATTTGGTATTCCGTCTGGAATACGAGGTTGCCACACCCGGTGGGGAAATTTTGCTGCCGCGCCAGGAAATCGAAATCAGGCGGGATTATTTCAACGACCAAAGCTCCCCGTTGGGACAAATGGCTGAAGAAGGTTTGATTCGTCAGGAAATGCAAAAGGAGGCGGCCCAGTTACTGCTGCGCCGCATCGTTTACGGGCTGCGTAGCGGTACATCCTGATCATGAAACTCCATAGCGACAAACTGGCGGGGCATCTCAAACAAACCCTGGCCCCGGTTTATCTGTTGAGCGGGGATGAACCGCTGCAACTCACCGAGGCACTGGATGCCGTCCGCCAGGCGGCCAGGATCAAGGGTTATACCGGCCATGAGCTGTTTTATGCCGATGGTCATTTCGATTGGGGTCAGTTTGAGGCGGCTGGTCAATCGGCTTCCCTGTTCGGCGAACCCCGGATCATTGATCTCAGACTGCCGACCAAACCGGAAAAACTGGCGGCAACCGCGCTGGAACGGTATGCCGGGCGTCCAGTCGGCGATGCCATCCTGGTTGTCAGCCTGGTAAAACTCACGGCAACCGAACAGAAAGCCCGCTGGTTTCAGGCTCTGGATAAAATCGGGATATTCGTGCAGTTCTGGCCGATTGAGGGTGAGGCACTGGTGCGCTGGCTGGATCACCGGATAAGCCAGCGCGGACTGCTGGCTGAACATTCCGGTATCGGCCTGCTGGCGCGGCGGGTGGAAGGTAATCTGCTGGCGGCGGCTCAGGAGGTTGAGAAATTGCACATTCTCTATGGCAGCGGCCGCCTGACCGATCAACAGATCATGGCGGCGGTGGCTGACAGTGCCCGCTACGATGTATTCGATTTGAGTGACGCCTTGCTGCTGGGGCAGGCTGACCGGATGGCGCGTATTCTGGCGGCTCTCAGGGCCGAAGGCGTCGCCTCCGCAGTGGTGCTGTGGAGCATCACCCGCGAGCTGCGTCTGGTGAATGGCATTCAGCGCATGCTGGCCGAGGGACTGTCCGGCGAAACCGTCTTCAGCCGCTTTCAGGTGTGGGACAAGCGCAAACCGGCGGTTCAGGCCGCCCTGCGCCGCCTGAAAACCATCGATCTTCACCACGCCCTGCTGCACTGCGCCCGCATTGACCGCACCATCAAGGGTCTGGAGAGCGGGGATGCCTGGGATGCCTTGCTGGCGGTTTGCATGCAGTTGGCCGCGCAGCCACCGGGCGGGGTGCGTTCATCAAAACCGGGGAATCACAGCCCCAGTTCGCTGAGGCCGGGATGATCCTCGGGTCGTGAACCCTGCGGCCAGAAAAACTTGCGCTCGTCTGCGCGGATCGGCAGATCGTTGATGCTGGCAAACCGCCGCTGCATCAGGCCGGTGTCGGCAAACTCCCAGTTCTCGTTACCATAGCTGCGGTACCATTGACCGGCGTCGTCGTGCCATTCGTAGGCAAAGCGGACGGCGATGCGGTTTCCGGTATAAGCCCATAGCTCCTTGATGAGCCGATAATCCAGTTCCCTGGCCCACTTGCGTTGCAGAAAGGCACGCACTGCGTCCCGCCCCTGCGGAAACTCGCAGCGATTACGCCAGCAGGTGTCTTCGGTGTAAACCTGAATGACCCGGTCAGGGTCACGGCTATTCCAGGCGTCCTCAGCCATACGCACCTTGCGGGTCGCGGTTTCAGTATCGAAGGGGGGAACGGGGGGTTTGATCGACACGGTGTTGTCTCCGTCGGGTTGTGGGTGTTTTCAGTGTTGTCCAAAATAATTGGCCAGAAAATCGGCAAAGCTCAGGGTGTCGCTGGCCTCGATGTCCTGCTGGCTTTGCAGTGACGTCACCGCCATCTGTTGCAGGGATTGCAGTGTGTCAGCCGCCAGGGGCAGGTTGCGGAAATAATCGGCGTGCTGACGCGACAGGGCCAGGGCATGCTCGGTGAAGCTGATCCGGTTTTGCCGCATGTCGGTCAGCATGCGCCATGAGGGGGTTTGCTCAGGATTCAGCACGCTTTCGAGGCGCAGTAACACACTCCTGCGATAGGGCTGGTTCGGGTCGTCACCGTCCAGCACCCGGGCGATGCTCTCCAGGCCGTTGAACAGATGCAGAGCCGACTCATGCATTGATACCGTTCCGCCCTGATGGCGCAGGGTGGTCGCCGGCATCCGTCCGCAGCAGGCCGTGTGCAGGGCGTTGTGATCGGCTTCGGCCTGTTCCGCCCGGCTCAGGGGAGGGCTGTCGGCCAGCAAACAGAGCAGCAGAAATACTTCCAGGAAGCGCAGTTGTTCCAGCGACACGCCGCCGGGACGGGTGCAGCATAGATCCAGGCTTCTCAGTTCCACATAACGAACCCCCCGTCTACGCAGGGCCAGGGTGGGCTTTTCGCCGGATTCGGTGAGCTGTTTGGGACGAATGCTGCTGTAGTATTCGTTCTCGATCTGGAGCAGATGCGTGTTGAGCTGGCGATAGTCCTCGCCATGACGGAGTCCCATGGCCTCGTACGCCGGATGGGGCTGGCTGATGGCCCGGGTCAATCCGGCTACGTATTCCTCCAGGCTATTGCAGGAAATATCGAGGGAGGGCTGGGTATCAATCCGGTAGCCGATATCGCTCATTCTGAGGGAGGTGGCATGGGTGCGTCCCAGCGTCTGTGAGTCCAGTTCCTCAAACGATTGCATCAGGGACTCCCGCCCCCTGAAGAACCGTTTGTCCACGGCCGGTGAGGCACCGAACAGGTAAATAATCAGCCAGCCGTAGCGGTGGACGTTACGAATCAGGCCAAAATAGGCGGAGGCGATGTAATCCTGCAACGGCAGGCGGTTGCCTTCCAGTTCGGCCAGGACTGGCCAGAGGGTTTGATTGACCGAATAGTTGAAGTGTACCCCGGCAATGGCCTGCATGCTGCGACCGTAACGATGCGAGAGCCCCTGCCGGTAGACATGCTTCATGCGCCCGATGTTGGAGTTTCCATAACGGGCAACCGGAATGCTGGCATCCCCGTCTATGCCAACCGGCATGGAGGTTGCCAGCAGGAATTCGCCGGATTCAAGCCGGGCGTAAACATAACGGTGCAGGTCATCAAGAAAGGCCAGGGTTTCGACCGGATCGGCAAACGGAGGGGTGATGAGTTCGGGAAGAGCCTCGGAATAATCGGTGGTAATGTAGGGGTGAGTCAGGGCTGAACCCAATGTCCGGGGATGAGGCGTGGTGGCAATCAGGCCTTCAGCCGACAGACGCAGGCTTTCCTTTTCAACGCCTTTGAGGCCTTGTCCGAGGCGGTGAGCCTCACCGGCCCTGAGCAACCGGTTCAGACGGGTTTCAATGCGGGGAATCAAGCAACAGACTCCTGAATGAGGGGGCAATTGACAAGCCGCAGGGATGCGAGGGCTTCTGCATTACCATGAAAACAATACCCACTGGGGAATTTGCAGGTCTTTTTCGAGATCACTGCGACGCACGTCCATGTTGCCGTCGCCGTCACTGTCCAGCATGTAGTAAGACGGACCCGCCTTGGGTTTTACCTTGACCATGTAAAGCCGTCCCCTGATGCGGTACTCCTCCACCACCTCCTGACCCCGCCGGACGATGGTGACATCCGGCTCCAGTGGTGTGCCGCTCTGCACCGTCGGGGGCAGATCGGGTGGATCGGGAACCGGTGCCGTTTCGGCCTGTACGCCGACGGTCATCATGCCGAACAGCAAAATCATCACGGCAGAAATCCGGTACATAGTGAAAGCCTCCAGAAAGACAAAAAGCCCCGTACGGGGATGGAACCCTGGCTTTTGCCCCGAAGCAAGGCAAACCGGATCGGCAATCGACCCGGGCAGGTGCAAAAGGTCGACTAGGATACCGCCCGAATCGTTAATTCTGTAGTACCATTGCCGATTTTTCTGACCCGAACGGGGCAACGCCATGCGAGAACTCAATCCACTCTATAACCAGATCAAGGACTTGAAGGGCCGGGAACAGGCTCTCAGGGGGTATCTTTGACTACGAAACCAAGCAGGAACGCCTGACCGAGATTTTACGCGAACTGGAAGATCCCAAAATCTGGGACAATCCCGAGAGGGCTCAGGCCCTGGGAAAGGAACGCACCCAGATGGAAGGCGTGGTGCATACCCTCTCCCGTATCGGGGCAGGGCTGGAAGATGCCCTGGAGTTGCTGGAACTGGCCGTGGAGGAAAATGACGAGGCCGGGGTGGATTCGATCGCCGATGACCTGGCCGCCTACGAAGCCAGAATTGCCGACATGGAATTCCGCCGCATGTTTTCAGGCGAGATGGATCCCAACAATGCCTTTCTCGACATTCAGTCCGGTTCCGGCGGAACCGAGGCCCAGGACTGGGCCGAAATGCTGGAGCGCATGTATCTGCGCTGGGGAGAACGCAAGGGTTTCAAGACTGAACTGGTGGAAGAATCACCGGGCGAAGTCGCCGGCATCAAGAGTGCCACCATCCGTTTTGAGGGCGAATATGCCTATGGCTGGCTGCGTACCGAAACCGGCGTACACCGCCTGGTCAGAAAATCGCCGTTCGATTCAGGTAACCGACGCCATACGTCGTTTTCCTCGGTTTTTGTATCGCCGGAAATTGACGACAACATTGCCATCGACATCAATCCGGCGGACCTCAAAACCGATGTTTACCGGGCCAGCGGGGCCGGTGGCCAGCACGTCAACCGAACCGAATCGGCGGTACGCATCACCCATATCCCGAGTGGTGTCGTGGTTCAGTGCCAGAGTCAGCGTTCCCAGCATGCCAACCGCGACTGGTGCATGAAGCAACTAAGGGCCAAGCTCTACGAAATGGAAGTGCAGAAACGCAACACCGAAAAACAGAAACTGGAAGATTCCAAATCAGACATTGGCTGGGGCAGCCAGATTCGTTCCTACGTGCTGGATCAATCCCGCATCAAGGATCTGCGAACCGGGGTCGAAACCGGCAACCCGCAGAGCGTACTCGACGGCGATCTGGATCCCTTCATCGAAGCCAGCCTGAAACACGGTCTCTAACCGGTCGTTTCATTCCGATTACCCAATCCCCACTTACCGCACATCATGACAACAACCAGCATCAAGAAAGTGGCCCTGGCCTATTCAGGCGGGCTGGACACCTCGGTCATCCTCAAGTGGCTGCAGGAAACCTACGACTGCGAGGTCGTCACCTTTACCGCCGATATCGGTCAGGGCGAAGAACTGGAACCGGCCCGTGCCAAGGCCCAAAGTCTCGGCATCCAGCAAATTTACATTGACGATCTCCGTGAGGAATTTGCCCGCGATTTCGTCTTTCCCATGTTCAGGGCCAACGCCATTTACGAGGGCGAATACCTCCTCGGTACCTCCATTGCCCGCCCCCTCATTGCCAAGCGTCTGATCGAGATCACCCGGGAAACCGGTGCCGACGCCATTGCCCACGGTGCCACCGGCAAGGGCAATGACCAGGTGCGGTTTGAGTTGGGAGCCTACGCCCTGCGTCCTGACATCCGCATCATCGCCCCCTGGCGCGAGTGGGAACTGACCTCACGCGAGAAGCTGCTGGCCTATGCCGGGCAGCACGCCATACCGATTGAGATGAAACGCGGCAAGGCTTCACCCTATTCCATGGATGCCAACCTGCTGCATATCTCCTACGAAGGCGGCATTCTGGAGGATCCCTGGGCTGAACCCGAGGAAGACATGTGGCGCTGGAGCGTATCGCCGGAAGCCGCGCCCGACCAACCCTGCTACCTTGAACTGGGCTATCAGGGCGGTGATGCGGTCAGTCTGGACGGTGAAGCCCTCAGTCCGGCCACCCTGCTGGCCCGGTTGAACCAGATCGGCGGGGCCAACGGCATCGGTCGTCTGGACATCGTGGAAAACCGCTACGTCGGCATGAAGTCACGCGGTTGCTATGAAACCCCCGGCGGTACGCTGCTGCTCAAGGCACACCGGGCCATTGAATCCCTGACCCTGGACCGCGAAGTGGCTCACCTCAAGGACGAACTGATGCCGCGTTACGCCAGCCTCATTTACAACGGCTATTGGTGGAGCCCGGAACGCAAACTGTTGCAGCATCTGATCGATCAGTCCCAGACCCTGGTCAATGGGGTGGTTCGCCTCAAACTGTACAAGGGAGCGGTCACGGTGGTGGGGCGCCGGTCGGATAACAGCCTGTTTGACACCAACATTGCCACCTTTGAGGAAGATCAGGGAGCCTACAACCAGAAGGATGCCGAAGGTTTCATCAAACTGAATGCCCTCAGAATGCGGATCGCGGCCATCAAGGGACGTACCGTTTGATTAGCCGTTCGCGAGGTGATTTGCATGTCGATTTATCACGCACTGGTGCTGAATCTGCACCAACCTGCCGGTAACCTGGATCATCTGCTGACGGAGGAACCCTGGGAAGCCCGGGCCATTCTGCAGGCCTATGACCGTATTCCCCGTTTTCTTTGGGGCTATGAAGACGTTGG
The DNA here is from genome assembly GCA_903910005.1 of uncultured Methylococcaceae bacterium. Taxonomy (GTDB): domain Bacteria; phylum Pseudomonadota; class Gammaproteobacteria; order Methylococcales; family Methylococcaceae; genus CAIVXW01. The sequence continues at coordinate 3,778 of CAIVXW010000189.1, read as the reverse complement.
CCGGGTTCATTTGTCCCTGTCGGGTACCCTGCTGGAAAAATTGTCGGATAGTGCCTTTCAGGAACGGGTGTACGGCATCGTCGATTGTGGTTCGCTGCTGTGGCATCTGCAAAACGAGCGGATTATCGACATTCTGGGTACCGGGTATTACCACCCGGTATTCCCGCTCATCCCGTCAGCGGATCGCCCGACCCAGGTACGCCGCTGGTTGAGTGCCGCCAGTCATTTGTTCTGGCGCACCGGCTTTCAGGGGTTCTGGCCCCCGGAAATGGGGTTCAGCATGGAGCTGATTCCAATGCTCGCAAAATACGGGTTCCGCTACGTGATTGTTGACAGCGAACACATCGAACCGGTTACTCCGATGGGCTGGCATGAATTACGCTATCGCCCCCATCTTGCCCGCCATGAAGGGAGTGAGATTATTGTCGTGGTCAGGGACAGGGAATTGTCCGATGCCCAGGAATCGGGCATGGATTATGGCTGGTTTGCCCGGGAGGTGACTCAGCGCACCCGGTGGTGCGACTTTGAACCGCTGGTAACTACCTGCACCGATGGCGAGAACGGAGGCTGGTTCCGCAACACCAACAACGATGTCAATTTCTGGGGAGGGTTTTACCGGGAGCTGCTGGACGAGGCCCGGCGCAAGTCCACGCTGCAACCGGCGTTCATCCGGGATTATCTGGATCGGCATCCGGTGACTACCGAAGTTCGGGTCAAAACCGGAGCCTGGAACACCGGTTGGCACCACGGTCGGGATTTTCTGCAATGGACCGGATCGGCGACCCAGCGTGATGCGCTGGAGCGGATCAGGTCGGTCAGTACCGACCTGCATGCAGCCCTGAATCAATCGCAACAATCCGGCCACTCTCCCGAAGCCGAGGCCTGCCTGAACGAGGCCCACTGGCGATTGCTCCGGGCAGAGACCAGTTGCAATTTTTACTGGGGTGAAAACCGGGTACACCGCTGTCATGAAGACCTCGACCAGGCCGTGGTGGCACTCACCCGCTACCGCAGCAGTGGGTTCATGCCCCTCCCGGAGTCTGTTTGTGCCGCCGAAGGGCCGCTTCCACCAGTGCCCGATTCCGTACCCAGTCAGGATGACCGGGATGCAACCCAATTGAATCCCTGACCAGTTGCAGGGCTTCGTCCAGACGTCCCTGCTGATAACAGGCCATCCCCCTGAAGTGGGTCGCGGCGGCATGGCCTGGATGACGGGCCAGAATCCGGGCGAAGGTTTGCTCAGCCGCCCCGGCCTGCCCGGCCTTGAGTTGTTCCATCCCTTCAAAGAACAGGCCGGGCGGCAGCGGATCGGTTTCGGCGGTCGCTGCGACGTCGGGCAGTGGCTCGGCCAGGGCCGCTTCCAGTGGCCCCAGAAATTCAGCATACCGCCGCCACTTGGCTTTGGAAGTCTGGTAGACCGGTTGGCGCACCTGCCAGACACTGGCGGTTTTGACCGGCCGCTCCAGATGTTGAAAGTCCAGTACCCCCGCTTCCCACGCCACGCCAATATAATCCAGCAGGGTTCGGGCAGCCGCTTCCACATTTTCGACCACGGATTCATAGCAGACGGTCAGAATGGGACGCGGCAACACCTGATCCCAGTGGGCCATCAAATCCTGATAATCAACCAGATGCCGGCCCAGGTCGGTCAGGTCATAGGCAAACCCCATCCCGCCGAATTTGGCCTGGTAATCGGTAAAAAAATTGGAAATGGCCACGTCACGCGGCTCCCGCAGGACGTGAATGATCGGAGCCTCGGGAAACAGCAGCCGAATCAAGCCGATGTTCTCAAAATTGTGCGGTAGTTTGTCCACGACATGGCGTACCCCGTCCTGATAGTGGCCAAGTTGCTCCAGCACCTTGTCGGCATAACCCTTCACTTCGCGGGCGGTCAAATCCGTCACGCACCCGGGCCACCCCAACCCGGAACCGCTCCGCATTTCCCAGCGCACCATGCTGTGTATCACCGGATTGAGGCAGCCGATTTCACCGGCCCCGTGTATCGCCGAGTGCCCGGCGATGATCTGTTCAACCAGGGTTGTGCCTGAACGGGGCATACCCAGCACGAAAACCGGCAAGGTGGCAGGATGCCCGAAACCGGCTCGCCGGGCGAAAAAATCGCGACTGAAGGTTGTCTTGAGAGCCTGAATGCGTGCCCGGTGGGCTGCCGCGTCGTAAGGCAGGTGTTTGCGGCTGGTCCGGTTGGCCAACTCAGCGCAGGCAAATGCCCTGGGATAATCCTTGCGATGCTCATGACTGCTGGCCAGATTGAACAACAGACCGGTGCGTACCGACCCCTCCAGACTGGGTGAATGGGCCAGGCGATCAATCCGGGCCAGCAATTCGGGATCGTCCGGAAAATGCCGGGCACTGATCAGGGCACTGTAGCCCGCCACCGGATGATGGGCCTTGACCCTGGCAAACTCGGCTTCGGCTTCATCCACCCGCCCCCATTGCAGCAGCAATCGGCCCAGTCCCAGTCGAGCCGCCACGCAATCATCAAACTGCTCCAGAGCCCTGCGATAATACCCCTCAGCCAGATTTTCATCGTCCTCCACCTCGGCGGCAGCCGCCAGGGCCAGAGCCCGCTGCTGACCGGAATGGTTTTGGGTCAGGGCCAATGCCCGGGCGGCGGCTTCACGTGCCCCGGCCGGATTGAACAAACGCCGCCCCAGGTGTGCCTTGCGTAGCCACAATTCCGGGTTGTCCGGTTCAAGTGCCAGGGCACGTTCCAGACTATTGAGGGCCGCACCGAATCGCCCCCTGACTTCGGTCAGTTCAGCCAGTAACAGCCAAAGCTCCGGTTCATCCGGATAGCGTTCCAGCCCCTTGCGTACCTCGTGTTCGGCATCGTCGTGCCTGTCACGAGCGGCCAAAACGAAGGCATGAACCGGCAGTAACCGGCGCGGTTCCAGCCCTGCCGCCACCGCCCGGTGGATGGCCTGTTCGGCGTCATCCCACTGCCCGAGTGCAATCAGCGCATCAATTTCCAGCCGGTAAAGCGGCCAGGGATCCGGCAGGGTCAGGGCGGTGCGTGCCCGCTGAACTTCTGCCAGTGCCTGTTCCGGTTGGCCGATTCCGAGCCAGGCCCGCCCCAGATTGGCATGAAGGGCTCCCTGCCGGGAGGCGGGCAAGTGTTGCAAACCGTATTCAAAATCGGCGATGGCCAGATTCCACCGCCCCGTTTGCAGGGCCACCAGCCCGCGCCGGGTTCGGGCAGCCGGATCGTCCGGAGTCAGGGTCAAGGCCTGTTCCAGCCAGGCGATGGCCTCCACCGGTTCATTGAGTAAAATGTGAATGCCGGCCAGATCAGTCAGTGCCGCTGCAGAGAGGGGTTCTGCCCTGGCCTTGACGGCGGCAAGGTGGCGGCGTCCGGTCTCCACGTCGCCACGCTGGCAACATAATAGCCCCAGCAAGGCCTCGATTTCTGCCGAGGGCGATTGTTCAAACAGGGCCAGACAGACGGCGTGAGCCTCCGCCACTTGCCCGAACGCTGGCATCTGGCGGAGTGTGGTCAAATCGGGGGCGACCGGGATATTCATGGTCAGGCAGCGCAGGCTGTAGTGAAGAGTAGGCGTTGATCAGCACGGGGCATCTCGGTTTCGGGGGCAGGGTTCGTGCATTACCGGACACATCAAGGGTCAGGTTTGTGGTAATGTTATCACTCAATGGACTGGCTGGAATCCACGGAGGGTTTAACCATTACCAGGAACCTCGCCCCGAATGCTGCGAATCCGAATTTTGTTTTTTTTGTGGTCGGTCGTCCTGTTTTCATGTG
>CAIVXW010000188.1 GCA_903910005.1 uncultured Methylococcaceae bacterium | reverse complement strand
CCTGCCGAACCACGAGTTCAGCACGAACAGATTTTGGTATTTCCGACGAACGAATAAAAACTGAAAATGCTGTAACAAGGCCACATTTATCCCGCAGCCTGTGGGACAAAAGATTATGGGCTGGGGACTGTGTACTACAGATCCCCGGTTTTGAATGCGCTGTAGCCTTCGTAGTAATAACTCACATCAATACCTTTCATAAACAAGGCACGGTCATCAATCCGATCCGTCAGGGCTTCTTTCAGCAGGGCTTTGATTTCAACGTCTTTCACCACGCTGCGCTGCATGGCCGAGAGATATTCATCCTTATCCACCCGATTCCAGTCCACCACCTGGCGGATTCCCTTCTTAAGCATCAAATCCAGCCAGATACGGGTGGCGCGGCCATTGCCTTCACGAAAAGGATGGGCGACATTCATCTCCACATATTTTTCGATGATTTCATCGAAGGTGCCTTGCGGCATGGCATCGATATGTTTTAGCGCGGCGTCAAGATACATCAGTGGCGCGAAACGGAAATCGCCTTTGGCGATATTCACATCGCGAATTTTGCCAGCGAAGTGATAAACATCGCCAAACAAATAGGCATGGATGAACGCCAGCCCGTTGAAAGTGCCCACTTCCGCCTTGTCGATGTCGCCCGAGTCAAACAACCGTTTGGCCTTTTGTTTGCTGAGCTTCTCTTCGGCTCTGGCGAGTTCAACCTGATTGTCAAGGCCGAGTTTGTTTTCCAAAATCATTCAGTGCCTCCGTTTCTTGAAACCTCTGGCATAGTAGTTGTGTTGTTTTTTTGCATGCAGCAGGAGAGATTCGCTACGCACCGCGTAGCGAATTCTTGAAAACGGGCGAAAATTTTCAGATTGGCAAAACAGAGAAGCCTTGTCCAAATTGATCCCCCAGGTAGCGTGAGAGCTTGCTGATTAGGGCTTGCCCCTGCTGTTCTTCTTCCACAATACGCTGGCCCACTTGCCAATAGGTTTGAAGCATCGCGGTATTGACCGCACGGCAGGTTTGCTGTTTGCAGTATGTGGGCAATATCTGCAACGTTAACCATTCACAACCAGAACCGGATTTGAAGTGTGCAACATCCGCTTTGCCATCGAACGCCTGCATGATTTGTTCGATATCTGCCAAAGTGCTTTTCAGTTGCGGATTCCAGTCAGTTGGCCCAGTTCGTTCAGGCTGCGGGGAAAGTCTACGGCGTCTTCGACGTTCTGACGGAGGAAATTCATGATGTCGGGATTGAGGGCGATCGCCTCGTCAATACGGGGGTCGGCTCCACGCTGGTAGGCTCCCACACTGATGAGGTCGCGGTTTTGCTGGTAGAGCGAGTAGACCTGTTTGAGTCGTCTGGCACCGGCCAGGTGTTTGGGGCTGACGATATCGGTCATGACCCGGCTGACCGAGGCTTCGATGTCAATGGCCGGGTAATGGCCGGAATCTGCCAGGGCTCGCGACAGGACAATGTGGCCGTCGAGTATGCCCCGGGCCGCATCGGCGACCGGATCGTTGGTGTCGTCGCCTTCGGCCAGTACGGTGTAGAAGGCGGTGATCGACCCGCTGTTTTCATCGCCGTTACCAGCCCGCTCGACCAGTTGCGGTATTTTGGCAAATACGGAGGGGGGATAGCCCTTGGTGGCCGGGGGTTCATCAATGGCCAGGGCAATTTCGCGCTGGGCCTGGGCGAACCGGCTGAGGGAGTCCATCAGAAGCAGGACGTTCAGGCCTTCACTGCGGAAAAATTCGGCGATGCTGGTGGCGAGCATCGCGCCGTGCAGACGCATGAGCGGCGGATAATCAGCCGGTGAGGCCACCACTACGGCTCGTCTGCGGCCTGCTTCACCGAGGATTTTCTGTACAAACTCATTGACTTCGCGGCCACGTTCGCCAATCAGCCCCACCACCACCACATCGGCGTTGGTGTAGCGGGTCATCATGCCGAGCAATATGCTTTTGCCCACGCCGGTGCCGGCAAACAGGCCCAGTCGCTGGCCGCGTCCTACCGTCAACAGGGCATTGATGGCACGTACACCCACATCAAGCGGTTCGTGAATGGGCTTGCGAGCCAGGGGATTGATGATCGAACCGGTCAGGGGAACCTTGTGGGCGGCGGTGACCGGGCCTTTGCCATCGAGTGGTTTTCCGGAGCCGTCAATCACCCGTCCCAGCAGGTTCATGCCAACCGGCACGGTGGAGCCATGACTCAGCGGCGTGACCCGGCAGCCAGGCTCCAGCCCGTGGATATTGCCGGTCGGCATCAGGAACAGACGCTCGCCGGAAAAACCGACTACCTCTGCCTCCACGTTTTTTTGGGGAGAGATGCTGACTACGCAGCGTGCCCCGATGGGAGCCCGGCAGCCGACTGCTTCCAGGGTCAGGCCTACCATGCGATTGAGTTTGCCAGCCACGACCAGTGGGGTGCGTTCAATCATGCGTTGCCGGTATACGGAAAGGGCGTGCAGCCAGCGGGCGTTATGGGTTTCGCGGGTTTCGGCGGTGATCATTCGGCTTGATCCGCGTCGCGTTCGCCACCCAGCAACTGGTTGATGGCTTGGGCCAGTCGGGTTTCGACCGTGGCGTCAATGTAGGAATTGTCGGTGGTCACTTCACAGCCGCCTGCGGTTAATTCTGCCGATTCGGCAATTTTCCAGCGTGGCAGGTTGTCATCGCCCTGCAGGTGATGGCGTACCCGTTCGGCATCGGTTGGGTGGAGGTGTAACGTTACCCGACGCGATGACGCAGGTAGCAGTGCCAGGGTGTTGCGTACCAGCCCTACGATTTGGTCTGCCCCGGTTTTAAGTTCGTGCCGAATCAACTGGCGGGCGATGGCGATAACCAGGCCAACCAGTTCCTGTTCAACCTGGGCATCCATCCGGGTCAGTGGTTCATCCAGGCAATCAATCAGTTGGGCAAAGCGGTCACGGGCGGTTTCCATTTCGGTTCGACCGGCCTCCAGTCCGTCGGCGTGCCCGGTGGCATAACCGGCTTCATAGCCCTCCCGCTGGCCTTGTTCCAGTCCTTCCGATTGGCCCTGAGCCAGCCCTTCCTGATAGCCCTGCGCTGAACCCTCCTGCATGCCCTGGGCGTAGGCTTCATCGTAGGCCTGTTTTTGCATGGCCTCGATTTCCTCCGCCGTGGGGATATCGGGCGGTTCAATGATTTCTTCCTCGACCGGTTCGGGGGGCAGCGATTCCGCTTCGTGCCCGTCCACGTCCGGCCATTCCCAGCGACTGAGGCTGGCCAGTTCCTCCAGGCTGAAGCCTTTGTCCCTAGATGAATTCATCACCACCGCCCAGGGTTATCTCGCCAGAGTCAGCCAGACGACGGGCGACGCCCAGAATTTCCTTCTGGGCCGTTTCCACGTCGCTGAGACGGGCCGGTGCCGCAGCCTCCAGGTCATCCCGCAACATTTCGGCGGCACGCCGTGACATGTTGCTGAAAATTTTCTCCTTGAAGGAGTCATCGGCACCGCGCAGGGCCAGCATCAGGGTTTCGTTGGTAATCTCCCGCAGCAGGGTTTGTACGCCCCGGTCGTCAATGTCGGCAATATCGTCAAAGACGAACATCTTATCCTGGATGGCCTGGCTTAAATCAGGGTTGGTTTCGGAAATTCGCTCCAGAATCAGGGCCTCAATGCTGCTGTCAATAAAGTTGAGGATATTGGCGGCGGTATCCACGCCGCCAATGGTTGAGGACTTGATGTTGGTGGCGCCGCTCAGTTGTTTTTCCATGATGTCGTCCAGTTCGCGCAAGGCACTGGGTTGAACCCCCTGCAGGGTGGCTACCCGCATCATGACGTCCGGCCGGGCCCGTTCGGGCAGGTGAGCCAGGGTCTCGGCAGCCTGGTCAGAGTCGATCAGCGACAGGATGATGGCAATGATCTGGGGATGTTCCAGCCGGATGAGGTCGGCAATGGCACGCGGATCCATCCACTTGAGTTGTTCAAGGCCCTTGCTGTTGCGACCGAGCAGGATACGGTCGATGACATTGCTGGCCTTGTCGGCCCCCAGTGCCTGGGTCAGCATGTCGCGGATGTAGTCGTCGGAATTGACACCCAGGGCAGTCTGGTTGCGTATGTCGCCGATGAAACGCTCCAGCACCGAATCAATCATGTCGAAAGTGACGTCGCGCAGTTCGGCCATGGTGGCACCGATTTGCTGCACTTCTTTGGGAGACATGTGTTTCAGTACCTGGGCGGCCCTGTCCTGGCCGATGGTCAGGAGAAACAGGGCCGCCTGCTGGGTATCATCGAGTGTTTGGGGAAGTTGTTCAGGCATCGCTGTTTAACCATTTTTTGAGAACCTGGGCGACCCGGGCGGAGTCCTGGTCGATCAGTTGTTGTGCAAACTCCAGCCGTTTTTCGTAGCTTTGAGGCGATTCGAGCAGCAGCAGGTCATCGGGTACCGCCAGTCCCAGCACCTTGGTATCACCGCTCTGTCCTCCTGCCAGTTCGGCAGCCTGGCGTAGTTCGGCGGCGGCTTGAGCGGCCGCAATTTCGGCTTCTTCCCTGATCTTGTCCTCGCCCTTGCCCACCAGACCCTTGATGATGGGCCGTATCACGGCAAATACGATGACCAGCATCATCAGCACCGCAAGTATGGCTTTGATGAGGTTCCAGAACCAGGTTTGTTCCCACAGGGGCGGTGGCGGTTCGACTTCCTCGGGCCGGAAGGCGGCATTGGTGACGGTGACCCGGTCACCCCGCACCGGATCATAACCAACCGCCTCTTTAACCAGGCTG
>CAIVXW010000187.1 GCA_903910005.1 uncultured Methylococcaceae bacterium | reverse complement strand
TCAGCGGCTGGCAGCAGGTGGCAGGTCGGGTCGAAGCCGGCCAGATTGGCCAGCAGGTAGCGGGCGGTATTACGCAGTCTGCGGTATACGTCAGCCGAGCGTTTGAGGATTTCATCCGAGACCGTCATTTCGGCCCGGTAATCGGTGGCCGCTACCCACAAACGCAGCACATCGGCCCCCAGACTTTGCATCACTTTTTGTGGAGCCACCACATTGCCCCTGGACTTGGACATTTTTTTGCCCTGGGCGTCAACCGTGAAGCCGTGGGTCAGTACCTGGCGGTACGGTGCCGTGCCATTCATGGCAATGGCGGCCAGCAGCGACGACTGAAACCAGCCCCGATGCTGATCGGAGCCTTCCAGGTAGAGGTCAGCCGGATACTGAAGCCCTGCCCGTCGTTCCAGCACGGCGGCATGGGTGACGCCGGAATCAAACCATACATCCAGGGTGTCACGCAGTTTTTGATAGTGTGGAGCCTCCTCTGCCCCCAGCCAGTCGCCGACCGCTGAATCAAACCAGGCCGAAATGCCTTGTTGCTCCACCTTCAGGGCCACCTGTTCCAGCAGGCGGGCGGTGTCCGGATGCAGTTCGCCGGTTTCCCGGTGCAGAAACAGGGCAATCGGGACACCCCAGTTGCGCTGGCGGGAAATGCACCAGTCAGGCCGGTTGCCGATCATGCCCTCAATACGGGCCTGGCCCCAGTCGGGAATCCATTGCACCTGTTGTATCGCCGTCAGGGCCGCCTGGCGCAGATGATTTTTGTCCATGGCAATGAACCACTGCGGCGTAGCCCGGAAAATGACCGGGGTCTTGTGACGCCAGCAATGCGGGTAGCTGTGTTCGATCCGGGCTTCATGCAGCAACTGGCCGTTGTCACGCAAAACCTCCACCACGTGTGCATTGGCGTTGCTGACGTGTTCACCGCCGAATAACGGCGTGGCTGGCAGGAAGCGGCCATCATCACCGACCGGGTTATCCACCGGCAGTCCATACTTCTGGCCGACTACATAGTCTTCCTGGCCATGCCCCGGTGCCGTGTGTACCGCGCCGGTACCTGCATCCAGGGTCACGTGGTCGCCGGTAATCACCGGGACGTCCCGCTCATAAAACGGATGCCGCAGCCGGAGTCCGTCCAGGTCAGAACCCTTGCAGTAGGCCACCACCCGATAGTGTTCAATGCCGACCCGGTGCATGACATCCTTGACCAGACCATCGGCCAGCACCAGCCGCTCGTTCGATTCGGCACATTCCACCACCACATAGTCAAAATCGGGGTTCAGGCATACGGCCTGGTTGGCTGGCAACGTCCAGGGGGTGGTCGTCCAGATGACCACCGACAGCGGCCCCTGGCCGCTGTGTGCCGGTACGGTATGGCAACGCCGGATCAGGTCGTCCGGATCAATCACGGCAAAGCGCACGTCAATGGCCAGGGAACGCTTGTCTTCATATTCGACCTCGGCTTCGGCCAGGGCAGACCCGCAATCGGTACACCAGTGTACCGGTTTGGCTCCCTTGACCAGATGCCCCCGGCTGGCGATGCGGCCCAGGGCACGAATGATGTCAGCCTCAAAGTGGTAGTTCATGGTCAGATACGGCTGCTCCCAGTCAGCCAGCACTCCCAATCGGACGAATTCACGCCGCTGGATATCAACCTGCTCCGTGGCGTAGGAGCGGCAGGCGGCACGGAACTCGTCGGCACTCACCTTGACACCCGCCTTGCCGATTTTCTTTTCCACCATCAGTTCAATGGGCAGGCCATGACAATCCCAGCCCGGCACGTAGGGCGCGTCAAAACCTGACAGGCTTTTAGCCTTGACGATCATGTCTTTCAGGATTTTGTTGACGGCATGGCCGATGTGGATTTCGCCGTTGGCGTAGGGCGGGCCATCGTGCAGGATGAAGGTGGGCTGACCCTGCCGGGCGGCCCGGAGTGTCTGGTACAGAGCCTGGTGCTGCCAGCGTTCGAGCTGTTCCGGCTCACGCTGGGGCAGGTTGGCTTTCATGGGAAAATCGGTGGCCGGGAGATTGAGTGTGGCTTTGTAATCCGTGGTCATGGTGTTGGTCGGTTGTTTGAGGGGGTCAGGGCAGGCGTCAGGCTTGCCCGCTGGTCAGAAAATAGGCCCGGGCCGCTGCGGCATCCAGGGCAATGCGTTCCCGCAGTGCGGTCAGGTCAGCAAAGCACTGTTCCTCCCGAATTCGGTGATGGAAGCGTATCTCCACCGGCAAGCCGTACAGATCGCCGCAAAAATCAAGCAGGTAGGTTTCCAGGTTGACCCGCTGCCCGCCCCGAATGGTGGGACGCTGGCCGACATTGGCCACTCCCGGATGCCTGCACCCATCCGGCGTGGTAAGGGTGACGGCAAAAACGCCCCGAATCGCGCTGTTGGGCCGCTTCATGTTGACGTTGGCGGTGGGAAAACCCAGGGTGCGTCCCCGCTTTTCGCCGTGAATCACCCGCCCCAGCACTGAATAAGGCCGTCCCAGCAGTGCCTCTGCCAGTGCCAGTTCGCCTTGTTCCAGAGCCAGCCGGATGCGGGTGCTGCTGACCCGTTCACCGGCAATGACCTCCGACGGCGTATCAGCCACCTGAAACCGGTGCCGTTGGCCGTATTGCTGTAACAGGGCGAAATTGCCCTGCCGGTTAAGGCCAAAGCGGAAATCATCCCCCACCACCAGGTGGCGGACACCCAATTGAGCGACCAGAATGTCTTCAATGAAGGCAGTCGCCGTCATGCGGGCCAGTTTTTCAGTAAAGCGCAACAACAATACGGCATCAACCGGCAGGGTTTTCAGCGCGGCCAGTTTTTCCCGCAGACTCATCAAACGGGGCGGTGCCGTAGTGAGGGTAAAATACTCGCGTGGCTGTGGTTCAAACAGGATGACCACCAGCGGCAGTTGCAGGCTTTGGCCGGCTTCTGCCAGTTTTTCAATGACCCGCCGATGGCCGCGATGCACGCCGTCGAAATTGCCGATGGTGGCAACCGACCCGCCCGGCAGGCCGCTGGAGCCTTTGATCAGATACACGTATGACGCTCCGAACTCAGTGTCTGTGGATAATGAGGAGATGACGGGGCTTTAGCCCCGTCAGTGCAAGACCGGCCAGACAGGTCAGCAGGCCGCCGCCTGTCCAGAGTCCCAGATGTGCGGCCCGCCAGAGGGTGGAATGCGCTGCCCAGGGCAGGGGCAGAACCACCCCTGTCAGCAGCAGGCTCATGGCGGCACTGGCCAGCCCGATCCGCAGCAGGAACAACCACCAGCCGGAACCGGGTTGATATGCCCCGCACCGCCGCAGTTTCCACCACAGTGCGGCGGCATTGAACCAGGCCGCCAGTGAAACCGCCAGTGCCAGACCGGCATGACCCCAACCGTAAGGTGACAGCATACTGGCAAAAAAAACGCTCATCAATAAATTGGCCACCACCACCTGAACCGCGACGCGGGCCGGGGTGGTCATGTCCTGGCGGGCACTGAAGGCCGGTGTCAGCACCTTGACCGCCATAAACCCGACCAGACCAGGGGCATAAGCCATCAGGCTACGGGCCGCCATGTCGGCATCGTGGCGGGTGAATTCGGTTCCTTCAAACAGGGTCAGCATCAGTGGCTCTGCCAGGATGCCCAGCCCCAGACTGGCCGGTACCCCGATCAGGATAACCCAGCGCAAGGCCCAGTCCAGTGTGGCCGAAGCGGCCTTGTCGGCGGTGTCGAACGGGCACGCCGACAGATGCGGCAGAATGACCGTCCCCAGGGCTACACCGAATATGCCCAGCGGAAATTCCAGCAGACGGTCTGAATAATACAGCCAGGACAGGCTGCCGGACACCAGCAATGAAGCCAGTACGGTATTGATCAGTAGGTTGATTTGTTGCACCGAGGCACCCAGCAGGGCGGGCAGCAGCAATCGACCGACCCGGCGGACGCCCTCATCAGTGAAATCAGGCCGGGGGCAGGGCAGTAGCCCCCTTCGCAGCAGGGCCGGAATCTGCACGGCCATCTGCAGGATGCCAGCCACCAGTACAGCGATGGCGAGGGCCAGAACCGGCACGGACAGTGTATCCGCAAACCACAGGCAGGCGGCAATCAGGCAGACATTGAGCAGGATGGGGGTCAGTGCCGGTACCGCAAAATGCCCCGCCGTATTGAGTATGCCGCCGGCAAAGGCCGTCAGGGCGATGAAAAACAGATACGGGAAGGTAATCCGCAGCAGCAGGGTGGCCAGATCGAACACGGCCCCCTTCAGGTAAAGGCCAGGCGCGAACAGGCCCATCAAAACCGGTGCGCCGACCATGCCCACAAGGGTGATGCCCGCCAGAACCAGCATGAAACAGCCCGCCAGTTTGTCCAGAAAATGCCGCATTGCATCGGTTCCCGCCGCCTGATACCCGGCCAGCACCGGAACGAATACCTGGGAAAACGCCCCTTCGGCAAACAGGCGACGCATGAAGTTGGGTATTTTGAACGCCACGAAAAAGGCATCGGTCAGGGCATCCGCCCCGAACTGGCGGGCAATCAGCAGATCGCGGACAAAACCCAGGATGCGGGAGAGCAGCGTGGCACCGCTGACCAGGGCGGTCGATTCAATGAGTTGTTTGCTCAGGGGCGGGAGACCGTACGGGGTGAAACACGGAGGCCAGCACCCGGTTACCCGAATCCTGGTATTCAATCTGATCAAAACTCAGCATCCGGGCCATGGCAATACCGCGCCCGTGCGAATGCAGGGCACGTTCCGGGCTAATCTCCAGAAACTGGGGCCAGTCAAATCCATCGCCCTCATCGCTGATGAGAAAACGCAGTGATTCGGCCTCGCGCTCAAACCGTATCCGGGCCTTTTTGGCGGCATGATCGGGATGGGTCAGGCGGGCCTGAATCTCCTGTGTTAATCGTCCTGTTTTGAGCAGATCGGTTTTATGGCTGTAATTGATCCCCAGATTGCCATGCTCGACCGCGTTGATCATGAGTTCGGACAGGCCCAGTACCAGACGATCCGGATCAGGGTAGACATTGGCCAGCAGGGTGGCGATGTCGGTCGCTTCGTCAGGGGTACGGAACGAAAATTCGGCCCGGTCGAGATGGGCCAGCGTTCCGGTTGCACGTCGGGCCTTGAGGCGCAACTCACGGTACTGGCGACAATCGGCAACCGCCGCATCGACAACAGCCATCAGCGTGGCCACCGAAAACGGCTTGTTCAGATAATAAAAGGCACCGCTCCTCAAGCCATCCAGCATGGCGTCGTGGAACGTCAGGGCGGTTTGCAGAATCACCGGAACACGCCGGAGGGTCTCGTGTTGTTTCATCTGGCGCAGTATCTCGATGCCGTCACCGTCCGGCATGAGCCGATCCAGCAGCACCGCATCGAAGGTTTCGGCCTGGGCCGCCGACAGTACCTGCCAGGCTTCCGCCACGGTTCTGGCCAGTCGGGTCGGGTACCCGGCTTTTTGTAATGACGTCAGCAGGACGTCCTGCATCAGGGGATCGTCATCTACTACAAATATGGCACCCATGGATTATTTCTCCAATCCGTCAGTGATGGCTGATTGACGCCAAAGGTCTTTGTAAGCACAATACCGCACTTTTCCCGTTTAGCCCTTTACAGTGAGGTTACAGCCTTGGCCAATATCGCATCAGCCAAAAAACGCGCCATTCAATCCGAAAAACACCGGGCTCACAACGCATCATTGCGCTCCCGTCTCAGAACCTTCATCAAGAAAGTCATCCTGGCGGTTGAGGCCGGTGACGTCGAACAGGCTCAGGCCGCCTACCGGGCCGCAGTTCCCATTATTGACTCGTCCGTCAACAAGGGACTGATTCACAAGAACAAGGCTGCCCGCAGCAAGAGCCGTCTCAACGCCCGGGTCAAGGCACTGGTGCTGGGTCAGCAGTCCGCCGCCTGATTCTCCCCCGATGTTGTGCCCCGCGTCTCCTGTCTGTCAGGACAGGACGTCGGGGGCATGAACCTTCATGACAACACCAGATTATCGCGGTGTATCAATTCCGGCTCATCGACATAACCCAGCAGGGTTTCTATCCGGTGGCTGGGTTGCCGCATGATTAGCCGGGCTTCCTCCGCGCCGTAATTCACCAGCCCGCGAGCCACCTCGCTGCCGTCCAGGTCGACACACGCGACCAGATCACCCCGCACAAACCCGCCCTCCACGGCCGTAACCCCGATTGACAGCAGGCTTTTGCCGGATTCACGTAACACCCGGGCTGCTCCGGCGTCGAGATGCAGGGTGCCCTTCAGTTTCAATTGGCCGGCCAGCCAGCGTTTGCGGGCCTGCAGCGGTGTTTCATCGGATACCAGCAGGGTTCCCAGGCGTTCGCCCGCCAGCAGGCGGGTCAGTACGTCGGGTTCGCGCCCGCCGACAATGACGGTTGAGGCACCTGAGCGCGAGGCCAGGCGGGCGGCCCGCAGTTTGGTCACCATACCACCCCGACCCAAACCACTGCGACTCTCGCCGACCATCTCACCCAGATGCGGGTCGCTGGTTCTGGCCTCATGGATGAGGCGGGCGGTGGGATCAAGGCTCGGATCACGCTCAAACAGGCCCGGCTGATCGGTCAGTATGACCAGCAACTCCGCTTCCAGCAGATTGGCCACCAGGGCCGCCAGGGTGTCATTGTCACCAAAGCGGATTTCCTCAGTGGCCACTGTGTCATTTTCGTTGATGACGGGAATGACACCGAGACCGAGCAGGGTCAACAGGGTGCCACGGGCGTTCAGATAGCGGGTACGATTGGACAGATCATCGTGGGTCAGCAAAATCTGGGCGGTGTGCAGGCCGTGCCGCTGAAACAGCGATTCCCAGGTTTGCACCAGCCCCATCTGCCCCACCGACGCGGCGGCCTGCAGTTCGTGCAGGCTGCCCGGACGGCTCTTCCAGCCCAGGCGGCACATGCCTTCCGCCACCGAACCGGACGAAACCAGCAGTACCTCCCGACCGCTTTGGGCACTCCGGGCAATCTGGGCCACCCAGTCGGCAATTGCCGTCTGATCCAGTCCTCGCCCTCCGCCGGTCAGGAGGGCACTGCCGATCTTGACGACAATGCGGGACGCCTGGCCCAGTTCATGCCGATTCTGCATCGTCGCTCCTGTCCTGCTCCAGGTGGTTCATGATCTGATAGACCAGCGATTGCAGGCCATCCCCGGCCAGTGCGGAAATACGGAACACCGGAGCCTGCCAGGCCAGCCCCTGAACGATGGACTCACAGCGTTCGCCCAGTTCCGGCTCCATGAGTTGATCAATTTTGTTGAGTACCAGCCAGCGCGGTTTTTGTTCGAGGCCATGCCCCCATTTTTCAAGTTCCAGCATGATTTTGCGGGCGGATTCCACCGGGTCTTCGGTGTCACCGTAGGGCGCGATGTCGATGACATGCAGCAGCAGGCGGGTACGGGATAGATGCTTGAGGAAACGAAAGCCGAGCCCCGCCCCTTCCGAAGCTCCCTCAATCAGGCCGGGTATGTCGGCCATCACGAAACTGCGATTTTCGTCCACCCGAACCACTCCCAGGTTGGGATGCAGGGTGGTAAAGGGGTAGTCCGCCACCCGGGGGCGGGCATGGGAAATGGCCCGGATCAAACTGGACTTGCCGGCATTGGGCAACCCGAGCAATCCCACATCGGCAATGACGCTGAGTTCGAGCCGCAATTCGCGTTTTTCCCCCGGCGTTCCGGGACTTGACTGGCGCGGAGCCCGGTTGACGCTGCTTTTGTAGCGGGTGTTACCAAGGCCATGCCAGCCACCTTTGGCAACCAGCAGGGTCTGGTTTTCCCCGGTCAGATCGCCCAGGCGTTCGCCGGTATGGGCATCATGCACCGCAGTACCGGGAGGAACCCTGACATGGCAATCGGCACCGGCCTTGCCAGTGCAGTTGCCCCCGGAGCCGTTTTGTCCGCGCTCGGCCCGAAACACCGAATGAAAGCGGAAATCGACCAGGGTGTTGAGATTGTGGGTGGCCACCAGGTAGACGTTACCGCCGTCGCCGCCGTCACCGCCATCCGGACCCCCCAGTGGAATGTATTTTTCGCGCCTGAAACTGACGCAACCGTTGCCGCCATCACCGGCCTCGACC
>CAIVXW010000186.1 GCA_903910005.1 uncultured Methylococcaceae bacterium | reverse complement strand
GACTGGAAAAACCTGTTTTATTCCTGCGCCCATTGCAACAGCATAAAAGGCCATCAATTCTGGCCCTTGCTGAATTGTACGGATATTGACGATCAGATATGGGAATCGATTGAAATTGAATTGACGCTGTTTCCAAAAACAGTAGTCACGGTAAAACTGAGTGCCGACTGCCCCAGGCTCGCAGCAGGAGAAAAGACACGTCAGTTGGTGGAAAAGGTTCTGACTGGTAAAGGAACTACAGCCATGAAAACCGACCAAGCCGCTACCCTGCGCCGGAAAATGGCTACAGCACACAGTGCTGTGTCAGCGGCCATCGAGAGGCGGGATATGGCAGCCATAAAAACCGCCTTATCCGATTCCGCGCCTTACGCAGGCATGTTGCGATGGTATGTAAAAAACAACTTCCCTGTTTTGTTTGACGAATGGGTAACTGGCCTTTGTATTATCGGCGAATAGCATGTCATCTCTATTCGGAATGGCGGTGATCTACCCCTGCAAGCGATTGCCCTGAATCGCAAGATTCTGATACCAGTCAATTTGACCTTCCCGGCATGAATTCAATCAACCTGAACGACACGACCTGCCGCCCCCCTATCGTATTCTGTACATCCGTTTTTCATTCCATCAAAAAGGAGTCCACCATGACCGACACCATCCAGCGCAGTCTCAGCGAACGTCAGCACAAGGTTCAATCGGCCCGGGAATATCTGGCCCGAACCCGGCAACTGTTCAGTGGGTTTGGCAGCGAGCAACTCAAAACCACCCTGAGCCAGTTTGATGATCTCGAAAAAGCCCTGAATGCCGATGCCGTGCGACTGGTGATTCTGGGTGAGTTTTCACGCGGCAAGTCCAGCCTGCTGAATGCCTTGCTGAAAATCAACCTGCTGCCGACTGCCCAGCAAGCTACCACGGCCATCAATACCTTCATCCATGCCCTGCCACCCGGACGCACCGATCGTCATATCAAGGTGTATTACCAGGACAACAGGCCACCCGAAGAAATTGCCTGGTCAGATGGAGACTCCCTTACCCGCTGGGGAACCGAACTGGAAGCCAGCCATGCCGACATTCGCAAAACCCTGGATCATATCGACGTGTTCATGGATCACCCGCTACTGAACAGGGGACTGGTGCTTATCGACACGCCCGGACTGGAATCGGTCATGCAGCACCATGAACAGATTACCCGCAAAGCCATCGCTGAAGCCCATATTGCCCTGTGGTTACAAAATACTACCCAATTGGGTGGTTCCGCTTCCGAGTGGAAGTTTCTCGACAACACCCTGCGCACCCATTTCCGCAAATTCATCACGGTGATTGGCTGGTGGGACAAGGTGCTGGAACCGAATGATGTCATCGACCAGAAAAAGCCTGAAACCGAACGCAGCGCAGAAAAACTGGACGTGATACGCGCCAATTTCCGTAAATCTCTGCAAAACCATCCGTCAGATGAAATCGAAATCCTGATTGGTGACGAGAATCTCATTCCGGTCAGTGCACACTGGGCCTTGAGTCAGGAACCTGACAAGCAACGGCGTTCCGGGATTGATCGCCTGGCTGACCGTATTGCCGCGCTGTTTTCCAGTGGTGAAGCCGTAGAACAGATTTATCACAAACCCTTGCAGCAACTAACCCATATTCAAAAGCAGTTGTCCGAAAATCTGGCGGATGAAATGCAGCAACTGGAAGCCGACAAAACCCTGACCGAACGGCAGCGGGAACTGGAGAGTTTTGACCAGGATATTCAGTGGACGGAACAAAAAGCCGAAGGAATCGCCCGTGATTCGCGGGAAGAACATGACCGTGCCGCCCGTGCCCTCATCGAGAACATCAAGCGTGAACTGGTTTATCCCTTGCGTGAACTCAGAATCGAAATCGAAGATCGCATCGATGAGGGGTATATCAGGCGACTGGTCAATACGAGAGCCAAAAGCATCCGGCTGCCGGACGACCTGGAAGAGAAATTCCTCACTGTATCAGAGCAGGTGAATCTGGCCTGGGAAACCCGCAAACAAGAACTGGCCAAAACCCTGGAAGGTCTGCGGGTCGACTATGCCAAACAAATGGAAGCGCAGGCAGGTGAAGTACGCAGCCGACTGTCCGGTATGAATGTGGAATTGCAGTCGCTCGATGTCCATTTCGACCTCGATTTTTCCGACATCGAACAACATCATCGGGAAAAACTGGAACTGGAAAACCGTATCACTGCCAGTCAGGATGAAATCGAGCGAATCCAGCAGGAAATGTCCGGGCAAGCCAGCAATCAGGCGCAGATCGAGACGGTGCGTGCAGCCATCACCCGCCACGAACGGCTGATTGACAATCTGGGACAGCAACCCACGCCGACCACCCGTTACCGCCGGGATCAAATCAAGGAAGGCGGGATGTATAGCAAGGCAGAGTACGGGGATGTCCCTTATACCGATGACAGCAACGTCAAGGCATGGAAAGAAGCGTATGATCGACAATTCAATGCCCTTCAGGACAAGGAAACTTTCCTGCAAACGCTGATCGCCGAAGAGCAGCGCAAAACCGGTCTCCGCATGTCACTGGAAAAAGCTCAAAAGAAATATGAACAGGAATTGAGCAAACTGGAACGTCAGCGCCTCACCTATGAACAACAAATCCAGGAAAGTCAGGGCAATCTGGTTCGCCAGGCCATGCAGCGTCTGGTCAAACGCACCTCAGGACAACTCGATCAGCGCATCCAGTACCTTGAAGCGCATGTGGCGGATGCCATCCAGAAAGTCTTTGACGATCAACTGGCCGCCCTGCAGGCTTGCGTGCGCGAGCAATATCTGGAGCCCCTGAACGCCAAACGGGAAAAACGGGCTGAAATTCAGGAATTGCTGCAAAAGGGTGAAACTGAAATCAACCGGCGCAAAATCGAACTGGCCCAGGCCCGGAACGATGTGGATGATCTGCTGGCCGTCACTCAGAATGCGCTACAACAGTGAGGACGCCTACCATGCTCCATTCAACACTTCTCCCTGAACTTCAGGCATCCTTGCCTCCCCACTGGCATGAACCGCTGGAACAACTGGCAACTGCGACCCTGAATACTGACACGCCGTTACGGGTTACGCTGGTCGGTGCCTTTTCGGTCGGCAAAAGCAGCTTGCTCAACATGTTGATCGGAAAACCCCTGCTGCCAGCCGCCCTGGAAGAAACCACTGCCTTACCCACCTTCATTGAATACGCCACCCGCCGTAGCCTGCAACAGTTGGCGCATGATGGCACGGTGACGGAACTGGACGAAACCCGCTTTGCTGCCGCAGTCACCCGGGCACCGCAAGGGGCAGCCTGCGCTGTTATTCAGTTGCCGCTGGACTGGTTGCAGGGCATTTCCATCATCGACCTGCCCGGACTGGGCAGTCTCTCGGCGTCTCACCGGGCCTATACCCTGGCCCAGATTCAGCAGGCCGATGCCGTGCTGTATCTCATCAGCCCCAGGGGACCAACCCGCGAAGATCTGGATACGCTGGCTCATGCCCGACAAACCGGCAAGCACATCAAGCTACTGGTCAGCCAGTGGGATGTGATTACAGACGCTGAAGCCCGGGGTGAACCCGTCCCTTCACTCGAACAATGGGCGCGTGAAATCGAGACAGCCACCCAACAATTGTTGCCCTTGACCCCCTGTAATCAGGCCGGATTGGGGCGGCAGGCCATTCTGGCCTTTTTGCAACAAGCCCGACAGGATCGGGAGGTGATCCGCCTGTGTCGTTTCCAGGCTGAATTGAAACCCCTGCTGGAAAATGCCCTGGGGCATAACGCCGACCTTCAGCAACGCTGCGAGACGCAATCAGAAGCAGACATTCAAAGCCTGCATGAGACGCTGATACAGCGCAAACAGGCACTGGTCGAGTTCAAATCCGGGCTGTATGAACGGCAACGGGCCGACATGATCCGACTCGAAGAACAATGTCAGGCAATTACCAGCGCAGAACGAACCCAACTCGTCGCGCAACTCCTGTGTCATGCGGAAACGCTGGTCAACGAAGCCGACTGGCAAACCTTCGGAAGTCAGGGGGATGACTGGCTCAAAACCAGGCTGGCAACCGTAGCGAGTGCCTTCAGCCAGTTGTCGCATGAGTATGGCGATCTTGCCTTGCCTGAAGCGCAAATTGCGGCATTCAACCTGCGTCTGCCCGCTCCGGAAACCGTGGACGCAGCCGTCTTTCTCGATGCCGGGCAACTGACACAGTTGCAAAACGAACTGATGAGACAGCAGGCTGATATCGCTCGTCTCGAAGGAAAACTGGCCGAACTGAACCCTTCCGACATGAGCGGTGAAGAATTGGCCCTGTTCGAGTTATTGCAGCAACGCGAGAGTCTGGCCAGCCAACCGCTGCCTTATGTCATTCGGGAAACCGGTAAAAGCAACGCCCGCATGATCGGGCGTCTGCTCGGTGAAGCACTGGATATAGGCTTGATCGTGGCGAACCCGACTGTAGTGGGAACCAAAATTGCGTCCCTGATCGGTATCGGTGCCAAAACAGCGAAAATTGCTGTCGATGTTGCCAAGGTGACGGAAGTGGCCGTCAAGACCGTGGAAATTGGCCAGGCCCTACAAAACAAAAACATACCCCAGCCGATTCTCGACAAACTGGGGGCACTGGAAATGCTCTCGTTTGGTTATTGGGGGGAACGGCTCGGTTCTGCGATGGGCGGTGCCCCATCGGGCATGAAAATCATCGATTCTGAAGCACTCGCCCAACAGCAGGCTACCCTGACCCACATCGAACAGGAAACCCGCAAATTGAGACAGGCCCTGTCCCTCAATGAAAAAACGGTGCAGGAGCGGCAACTGACGGGCTGGGCACTGGAGCAAAGCCAGAAGGAACAGGCCCATCTGGAAGGGCACCTGCAACAACTTCAGGCTCAGGCAGAGCGGGCATATAGGGACGCAGAGGAATATCAGCAGATTCAACGCCAGAAACTGCTTCGGCACTATGCGGAACAAGCGGTCTGTCGGTGGTTGAACCGCTTTGACCAGCACATTGACGGTATGCAGGAACTGTTGCGAACGGCCGCCAAAAATCACTGGGAAGAACGGGTTACCGCACTGGTCAATGAACGCTTGCAGGAACTGGATGGGCTGTACCAGCAAACCGAAGCGACCGCCGAAGAAAAACAACGAACCCTGACCCGCTTGCAGGAGGAAGCCAAAGCCCTTGCAGCAAGCATACGTTTACTGGCTTGAAAGCGTTCTGGCGACTCGCCGGGAAATCGTAGTGATACGACCGGGCAGGTTTGATCGAGAGATTTATTCCCCCGGGAGCGCGACCATCCCCGATGCTCATCCTGAGCAATAGGTAGTTCCACTTCACCTGCCTCAACACCATGATCTCCACCCTGAAAACCGGCTTAAGTCAGGATGTTTCTGCGATACACACCGAATGCGACTCACTCATTGCCCGACGAGCACGGCGGCGACTGGACGCGGTGGTGGAGTACTTCCCTGTTTTCATGGCTTGGCTGGTGGAGCCTTTCTTGACGGAATCGCTGGCACCTCGCGTGGAAACCACCATTTTGAGTGCCGGTCGCATCCATCTATATGCCCGCATACTGGATGATGGCCTTGATGAAAACTTGCCGGTGTATCGCCGGAATCTGTTGCGGGCACAACCGCTGTTTTTTGAAGCGGTGCAGACACTGGCCGTGCTGTATCCCGATCAACTTGAATCCATGACCACCCTGATCCGTGAAACAGTAGAAGCCGTGCAGCAGGATGACCACGGCACCGCTCAGGCATACTGGGGGCAGAAGAACCATCACCTGCTCCTGGCCCCCTTGTTGTTGTCGGGGAACAGTGCGGCCTATCAAGCCTGTCGTCCCGGGCTTTCCAGCCTCATTGCACTATCCCAGGCCGGAGATGAATGGCGACAGGGGCGGTTGTTCGACCCGAATGAACGTCAGGTGTTTTTATCGTGGCTGTCTGGTGCCCTGTCCTCGAACCAACTACAGCCTCTGCTCACCCACGGCTGGAACAGTGCTGCTGAACGCATCGTCCGGGAAGCACGTCAATTACTGACCGTGCTGGATTTCTGACTGTTGTCAGGGAGTAATGCTCATTGGTGGCGTCGTCCATCGTCACAATCAGGTCCCAGTACCGTCCCGGCACCCACAAGTGCGTAGAACCATCTTGATGCAGCATCATGCCCGGCAGCGGGCTGCGCTCCCGGTGCTTTCTGTGTTTGCCTTTGGCCGGTGCCCGCTGCATCACGCCGGCTGCCTGCAACCGGTTTTTCACCCAGGTATAGCTGCGCGTACCGCCATCCCTCCGGTACCAGGCATGGAAATGCCTGGCGTTCCAGCCCTCGTGGCGGCTACGGTAGTTCTCCACCAGCCGCATCACCTCATCCACCGGTGCTCGCCGGTGCGACACTTGCTCCAATCGCTGGTCGATCAAGCCTTCCAGGCCCGCCTCCTCGTAACGGTCTATATACCGCCGAAACGTCCTTTCACACACACCCAGCAGTCTGGCCGCCTCCTCCTGCGTCAACCGCCGCGCTTGCCAATCACCGTATGCTTCTTCGAACCTCATTTTCCGGGTCTCTTCTCGCCATTCCGTCCGTCTCATCGCCACCTCGTGCTGGCTCCATGAAAACCGGCAGATTACGTGCTACTACCCCGGACAGTTTATTTGCTCGCAACATTCCGTCAGCAACTACTTGACGAACCCCTCGTTTTTCACAATAATTGCCGCCTTT
>CAIVXW010000185.1 GCA_903910005.1 uncultured Methylococcaceae bacterium | reverse complement strand
GCCGGGTCAGGGCTTTCGATCCGGATGACAAATCCGACAATCCCTGGATGGATCCGCTGCTGCGGTCAATCAATGCCATTGCCGCCGGCATGAAGAATACCGGATGACACGGCGTTGGCTCTTGTTTGCATCCTGTAGCACCCCTTAGAATCCCTGCATTTTTGCTCGACAGGGGAATTCATGACCACATCCATCGCCGACTCCATGGCATTGATCCGCCGGGGAACTGCCGAGATCATCCGGGAGGATGACCTTGAAAAAAAGCTGGGCGAAGGTCGCCCGCTCCGCATCAAGGCCGGGTTTGATCCCACCGCGCCGGATTTACACCTGGGCCATACGGTACTGCTCAATAAACTGCGGCAGTTTCAGGAACTGGGACATCACGCCCTGTTCCTGATCGGCGATTTTACCGGCATGATCGGCGACCCCACCGGCAAAAGCGCGACCCGCAAACCGCTGAGCCGGGAGGAGGTACTGGAGAATGCCGCAACCTACCAGACCCAGATATTCAGGATTCTTGATCCGGCCAAAACCGAAGTGGTGTTCAACTCAACCTGGATGAATAGCCTGACACCGGCGGAGTTGATCCAGTTGGCCGCCAAACATACCGTGGCCCGCATGCTGGAGCGGGACGATTTTGACAAACGCTATAAAGGCGGCCAGCCCATTGCGATTCATGAGTTTCTTTATCCATTGATTCAGGGCTACGATTCGGTCGTCCTGCGGGCCGATGTGGAACTGGGCGGCACCGACCAGAAATTCAATCTGCTGGTCGGGCGGCAATTACAGGAAACCTACGGCCAGAAGCCGCAGGTGGTTTTGACCATGCCCATCCTGGAAGGTCTGGACGGCGTACAGAAAATGTCCAAATCGCTGGGTAACTACATCGGCATCAACGAACCCGCCGATGAAGTATTTGGCAAGATCATGTCCATTTCCGACACGCTCATGTGGCGGTACATGGAACTGCTGAGTTTCCACCCCTGGACGGAAATCACCGGTTGGCAGGCGGCCTGTCAGGCCGGTGACAACCCCCGTACCTACAAGGTGCGGTTTGCCATGGAAATCGTTGCCCGTTTTCACGGACAGGCCGCCGCCGCAACCGCCCTGGAGCGGTTCGAGGCCCGCTTCAGCCAGGGGCTCATGCCGACTGACATGCCGGAACATACCCTGACGACCGCCGAAGCCGGTTATGCCATTGTTGCCCTGCTGCGTGATGCAGGCCTGACCGCCAGCACCTCCGAATCCATCCGCATGATTCAGCAGGGGGGAGTAAAAATTGACGGCGAGAAAATCTCCGATCCCAAACTGGTGCTGCCGTGTGGAGCAGCCCGGGTGTTTCAGGTTGGCAAGCGCAAGTTTGCCCGGGTGACGTTGACGACCAGCCCGGCATGAACCTCCCGCCTGCCCCCGATCTGGTATCCACCCTTCAGGTTGTGATCGGGCCGTCCATCCTGATTTCCGCTGCCGGTCTGGTGCAACTGACGCTGGTCAACCGGCTGAACCACATCCAGGACCGGATTCGCCTGCTGGCTGACCGGGCCGATTTGCGGGCGGAGGATCAAACCGACAAAACCCGCAAATCGCGCCAACTGGCCATACTCTGGCGCAGGGCGCACTGGATTCGTTCTGCTACCCTGCTGGTCACCCTGAGTGCCCTGTGTTCAGCCAGCCTGATTCTGGTATTGTTCCTGGTGACCGCCCTGCATCTGGATGCGGTTGTCCTGATCGGCATTTGTTTCATGGCCGCCATCCTGTCGCTGGTACTGTCACTCGCGCTGTTGATGGCGGACATACAACAATCCCTGTCCGCGCTCAGACTGGAATTGAGAGTTCCTGACTGACATTTAACCTGATTCCAACCCCTGTCCCATTGCCAACCCCATGACCAGCCCCAAAAAACACTTCTGTTACTCCTCCGGCTCCCCGATTCCGCACGGTGTGTTTTTGCATCAGGGCGGCATCAATTTCACCCTGTTCAGCCGCCATGCCACCCGGGTCTGGCTGTGTCTGTTTGATGATGTGAATGCAGCCCAGCCCGTCGAAACGGTTGAGCTGGATCGTACCTTCAACAAAACCGGTGACATCTGGCACATCCAGGTGCAGGGAGCAGGATCGGGATTGTCCTATCTGTTCCGGGTGGACGGCCCGGACAAACCGGAAATCGGCCATCGGTTTGACATGAACCGCCCCCTGCTTGACCCCTATGCCACTGCCATCTATGCCCCGGAACGCTGGGATTTCAGCGGTTTTTGCAGCAGCGGGTTCGATGTGCCGGGACAAAAACCGGCTGCCGGGGTCAGAAGCCTGGTCACCGGTAACGGGTTTGACTGGGAACATGACCACCCGCTGCATCATCCCTGGGCCAAACTGGTGATCTATGAAACCCACGTTCGCGGTCTGACGGTTCATCCCTCCTCCGGGGTGCAGGCAGCAGGAACCTACCTGGGGGTCATCGAGAAAATTCCCTATCTGAAACAACTGGGCATTACCGCCGTGGAATTCATGCCCCTGCAGGAATTCAACCCGGACGAAATCACGGCCCACAATCCCCTGACCGGAGAAAAACTGAGAAATTACTGGGGCTACAACACGCTGGGGTTTTTCGCGCCGCATGAGGGCTATTGTTCGCGCCGGTATCCCGGCTGTCAGGTTGACGAATTCAAGACCATGGTCAAGGCCTTGCACCGGGCCGGTATTGAAGTTTTGCTGGATGTGGTTTTCAACCATACGGCGGAAGGCAATGAAACCGGGCCGACCCTCAACTTCAGGGGGCTGGACAACAGCATTTACTACCTGCTGGAAGAAAACAAACGCCATTACAAAAATTTCTCCGGTTGCGGCAATACCATGAACTGCAACCACCCGGTCGTCCGCAACTTCATCCTGGATTGCCTGCGCTACTGGGTTGTAGAAATGCACGTCGATGGATTCCGTTTTGATCTGGCGTCCATTCTGGGGCGGGATCGCAATGGTCAGGTGGTTGCCAACGCCCCCCTGCTCGAACAAATTGCCGAGGATCCCATCCTGCGCGGCGTCAAACTGATTGCCGAGGCCTGGGATGCGGGGGGAGCCTATCAGGTGGGACGTTTTCCGGGTGAACGCTGGTCGGAGTGGAACGGCCTGTACCGTGACGACGTAAGACGCTACTGGCGTGGTGATTCAGGCATGACCGGCGCGTTTGCCAGTCGTCTGTGCGGCAGTGCCGATATCTACGGTCACAGCGGCAAGGCTCCGGTCAACAGCATCAATTTCGTGACCTGTCACGACGGCTATACCCTGAACGATCTGGTCAGTTACCGGGACAAGCACAACCTGGCCAATGGTGAAAACAACCGGGACGGCTCCAACGACAATCACGGTGACAATTTCGGCGTCGAGGGTTTGACGGGCGATGCAGCCGTCAATGCCTCCCGCCTGCGGCAGATGAAAAACTTCATGGCAACCCTGTTCCTGTCACGCGGTGTGCCCATGATGCTGGGAGGCGATGAATTTTGCCGCACCCAGCGCGGCAACAACAATGCCTATTGCCAGGACAACGACATCTCCTGGTTCGACTGGAACCTGCTGGAGCAAAACCGCGAGTTCTTTCATTTTGTACAAGGCATGATTGCATTTCGCTCCCGTCATCCGTTGCTGTCGGCGGAGCAATTTTACGAGCCCCGTGATGTGAGCTGGTTCAGCCCGGACGCAACACCGCCTGACTGGGAACAGGACGCTGCCCTGGGTCTCCAGATTCACGTGCAGGCAGGTGCTGGCCAGGAACTCTACCTGATGTTCAACCCCTTGCCCCACACCGTAGTGTTCAGGTTACCCTCCCCTCCCCATAATACCGGCTGGGTAAAATACATTGATACTGCCGCCCGCCCCCCGCATGACCAGTGCGAACCCGGTCAGGGCGTGTCACTGCGGTACCAGCCGACCTGTCATCTGGATGGACGCAGCCTGGTGGTGCTGGTGGCGGAGACCTGAGATACATTTCCTGACGAAGGAGTGGCACAATAGCGGCGTTTTCAACCCCGGACAAG
>CAIVXW010000184.1 GCA_903910005.1 uncultured Methylococcaceae bacterium | reverse complement strand
GGCAACGTAACTGGTCGTATTCCCTGTGGAATGTGTTGATGTTTCAGGCCTGGCTCGAAGCAAGCCGGTTGCCCGGTTCATCTAACCTACCTTGATTCCGCCTGATTCCAGTATCATTTCATCCTGGCCATACGGTGTAATCCGCTCGCTGCAAGCAAGTCAGGCCGATCACCCCCCTATCCCATCATCAGTACACAGGAGTCATGACACCATGAACCAGAACGAATCCAAGCCCTGGGCGGGTCGTTTTACCGAAGCAACCGACCAATTTGTGGAGGCCTTCACTGCCTCGGTTAATTTTGACAAACGTCTGGCCCAATACGACATTGCGGGTTCCATCGCCCATGCCACCATGTTGCATCGTATCGGCATACTGGATGAACGCGATCATGCTGCCATCGTCCAGGGGCTTGAGACCATCGGGCTTGAAATCGAACGGGATGATTTCTGTTGGTCGGTTGAACTGGAAGATGTACACATGAATATTGAAGCCCGGTTAACTGACCGTATCGGTGATGCCGGCAAACGTCTGCACACCGGACGGTCCCGCAACGACCAGGTTGCGACCGATACCCGGTTATACCTTCGGGCCCAGATTGACCTGATCCTGGCGGAGTTATTGCGTTTGCGAAAGGTGCTGGTCGATCTGGCTGAGCGGGAGGTTGACACCATCATGCCAGGATTTACCCACCTTCAGGTGGCCCAGCCGATCAGTCTGGGTCATCACTTCATGGCCTGGTACGAAATGTTGGTGCGTGATTATGATCGCTTGGTGGATTGCCGCAAGCGAGTCAATGTCATGCCACTGGGAGCAGCGGCACTCGCCGGCACCAGTTATCCCCTGGATCGCCACCTCACGGCGTCATTGCTGCAATTTGACCGACCGGCAGCCAATTCACTGGATGCGGTCAGTGATCGTGATTTTGCCATTGAATTTACCGCTGTGGCCAGCATCACGCTGATGCACCTGTCCCGGTTTTCCGAGGAACTGGTGGTGTGGACATCGGCTCAGTTTGGCTTCATCGGCCTGCCGGATGCCTTTTGTACCGGCTCTTCCATCATGCCGCAAAAAAAGAATCCGGATGTTCCCGAGTTGGTCAGGGGCAAGACCGGCCGGGTCTTTGGTCATTTGATGAGTCTTCTGACCTTGATGAAGGGCCAGCCACTGGCCTACAACAAGGATAATCAGGAAGACAAGGAGCCATTATTTGACGCCGTGGATACTCTCAGGAATTGTCTCAGGGCTTTCGCCGACATGGTGCCGCACCTCCAGGCCAATCGAACCGCACTGCGCCGGGCTGCCCTGCAGGGTTATGCTACGGCAACTGATCTGGCCGATTATCTGGTCAGAAAGGGCGTCCCGTTCCGTGATGCCCATGAGATTGTTGGCAAATCGGTAAGACTGGGAATTGAGACTGAACGGGATCTATCTGATCTGACACTGGATGAATTTCATGCTTTCTCGCCATTGATTGAGGAAGATGTCTATCGATGCCTGACGCTGGAGGGTTCGCTGCAATCCCGCAACACCTTTGGAGGAACGGCACCGGCGCGAGTCAGGGAAGCTATTGCTGAAGCCAGGAAACAATTGGAACAAATCGGCATGCCCTCGTGACTGAGTTGCGTGCGCGTTTTGATGGCGGGGAGCGTGACACTACTGCTTGATACGGGCTGTTACGAATCCCCGTATCCGTGTCGGCGGCTGTATGCTGGTCGTCCGTTGTCCCCGTTGTTGATGGCGGGACGTTTTTTATCGATTGTAGAGGCATCCTTATGAAAACAGTTGCGAACACGTTGGCTTTCCTGGTTTTTTGCCTTGCGTCAGGATGGCTGGAGGCGGCTCCTCCGTCAGGCACCCAGATTCCGGAGAACGGGGACAAGTCAGGCGGAAAAATGATGGAGGAACGGCTCAGGCAGCAGCAGGATCACTTGCTGAAATTGCATGACGTGATGCACCAGATCATGAATGCCAGGGATGATGCCGAGCGTGAGCGGTTGAAAGAGGAGCAACGAAAGCTCATGCGGGAGAATTTGCGGTTGCACCAGCAGCAGATTCGCTCCAGGCGGGAAGGCCGGTCTGAGGCAGAAAAGGAGGATCTATGACAGAAAGAAGAAGAAAACATGACTGAGGTGTTGACAGTGAGAAAGAAGGAATTATAATACCCGTCTTTCCCGGCGAGAGCAGGGGTTCTGTGAGAATAAGATCAAGCAATGGTGTGGATGCTGGAATACTAATTTGGCATGTGCACGAAAGAATAAAGCCTGAGTTTTAATTAGGCAGTCAAGATATAAACTGAAGAGTTTGATCATGGCTCAGATTGAACGCTGGCGGCATGCTTAACACATGCAAGTCGAACGGTAACAGGCCTTCGGGTGCTGACGAGTGGCGGACGGGTGAGTAATGTGTAGGAATCTGCCTTGCAGAG
>CAIVXW010000183.1 GCA_903910005.1 uncultured Methylococcaceae bacterium | reverse complement strand
TTTGACGGCTTTGACGGCTTTGACGGCTTTGACGGCTTTGACGGCTTTGGTGGCTTTGGCGGCTTTATCGACTTTAACGGTTTTGGCGACTTTGGTGCCAATGTTGTCCGGTTTTCTCACACGGAGCCTGCGCTCCAGTAGCGGGCTGACCGGATCATTCAGGCGGTCTGACAGGCGGGCCACCTCCGTGTCGGCATCGCGGAGTACATAGCGATGATAGACCCGTCCATCCGACCCTCGCCCTATCCGTAACACACTGTCCGGATCATCCGGTTCTTCCTTGGCGGGCGCGGGCGGGGT
This sequence comes from uncultured Methylococcaceae bacterium, assembly GCA_903910005.1. Taxonomy (GTDB): domain Bacteria; phylum Pseudomonadota; class Gammaproteobacteria; order Methylococcales; family Methylococcaceae; genus CAIVXW01. Next base: position 3,591 of record CAIVXW010000183.1, on the reverse strand, counting down.
GTAGGTCAGATCGAGTCGTTTTCCGTTGAGGGGGGCGAACCCAGCCGGAGCCGACTCACTCAGCAGCGGTTCGGGACCGGGATGATTTGGTTCCAGTTCATGATCCCTCTCGGTATTGCGTTGGTTCAGCCAGGTTCTCAGTTCACTGATGCGGGCATCGTGGTTTAATCCGGCATTCGGAGTAATCGGAGCCACCGGGGCCACGCTGAATTTTTTGTGCGTATGCCTTTGCCTTGATTTTGTGTGACCGGCCTGTCGGGCAGCCTGGTGGGTACGGGCGTGTACCTGACGCTTTTTTTGCCGGGCAACGGCTTCGTCGGGTGGGGTCAGTAACAGGGCCATAATCGCCAGGGCGATGAGGGCAGGATGGGTGTCGGGATTGGCGGTTCGCATGCAGGCACTGAATCAGCAAGAGGGATAACGCATGGTGGCGATGACATTCAAAACAGGCTTATTATGCCTGTTCGACCTGAAAAATTGATGGCAGACGGGTAAAATCACGCTTCCGCCAAAAACCACAACCATCACCACACCATGTATCAGGGCACTTTGTATGTAGTTTCGGCCCCTTCAGGAGCCGGCAAGACCAGTCTGGTTCGGGCATTGGGTCATCGTCTGGCCGACCTGATGATTTCAATATCACACACCACCCGGCCGGAACGTCCCGGTGAAGTCAACGGACGTGAGTATTTTTTTGTCGATCAGACCCGCTTTCAAGCCATGATCGACCAGGCAGCCTTTCTGGAACATGCCCGGGTATTTGACCACTTTTATGGTACCGCCCGCTCCGGGGTGGAGGACTGTCTAAACCGGGGCGTGGATGTGCTGCTGGAAATCGACTGGCAGGGAGCCCGGCAGGTTCGTGCGGCCCTGCCGCAGTGTCAATCAATTTTCATCCTGCCGCCCTCCCGCCAGGCACTGGAGCAACGCCTCACCGGGCGCGGCCAGGATCAGGCGGCGGTCATTGCCCGGCGCATGCAATCCGCCATTTCGGAAAGTTCACATTATGCCGAATATGATTATCTGATCATCAACGATGATTTTGAGCAGGCACTGGACGCCCTGCGTTGTATCGTGCTGGGCAATCGGCATAAATTGCCCCGCCAGGCTCACCGGCATCAGTCACTCATCAGCGGCCTGCTTGACCAGTAGCCGTGTGATCCAGTTTACATCGTCATAAAAATCATTCAGGGGGACTTCCGTCATGATCCGAAAAACAGGCCTGGTTTTGCCGGGTATCTTATCGTTGCTGTCAGCCTGCACCGGTCATGCGCCGCCTCCGCAGGCCCGTTGGGAGCCGACGCCCGTGCTGCCTGTCCAGCCGACTACCATCCGGGTGAGTGGCCACGGCACGGTGCGACCCGATAGCGGGTTGACCGTCAGCCAGATGAAACTGCTCGCCCAGCGGGCCGCCCGCATGGATGCCTACCGGCTTATTACCGAACATGTTTACGGTCTCAGGTTAACGGGTAATACCAGTGTGGCGGACACGGTCGTCAAGAGTGATGTCGTCAAGAGTTACGTCAACGGGTTCATCCGGGGAGCGCGGGAGGTCAGCATGTTGCCGATGGGCAACGACGACTTCACCTATGAAGCCATCATGGAGGTAAAAATCGACCAGGCTTTTTTTGATTATTGCTACTACAGTGCCCGTCAGCCCTATACCGGCACTCCGGTCAGCCACGACACGGCCTGCGCCAGCGGTAACGAGACGGGTTGTGAACCCCAGGATCGCTATTTTTACCTGAGCCGCTGACGTCATGGGTGATGCGATGCGGTTAAAAACGGTTGTAGCGGGTCTGCTGGCGGGCGGTGTCCTGGTAGCCGGCCTGGCGGGGGCAGAACCCATCGTCATTGATGGCAAGGGGGAAATCCTCAGGGATGGCAGCGTGGGGGTCTCGCGCAATCTGGCCATCCAGGACGCCGAGCGCAAGGCGCTGGAGCAACAGGGGGTTCGCATCGAAAGTTATGATTCGGGTGGATTTTCCAGCCTGCAAGCCGATACCGGGGGGCGTTCGGGGCGTACTACCCTGTTGCAGGAAGAACGGCAGGGCGATGTGTACCGGGTCAGGGCACGGGTTGACGCCCAACGCAAACGAGCCTGTGATCCGCCCGGCTACCGCAAGAAAATAGCCGTGACCGCATTTCCGGCCCTGTACGCCCGCCACGTGACCGACCTGCGTGATGTGCGAATTGCCTACCCGATGGAATTGAGCCGGATACTGGAGGAGCGTCGGCAGTTTCTGGTACACCACGCCGCTGATCGCACCATTTTTGAAACCCCGGCCCTGGCACCGGAACTGAACCGTTACGGCGATACGGCGGATTTCAGGCAAATGGCCGAAGCCCTGGACGTGCAGTTCATCGTGGCGGGTGTCATTCGGGACATGGAGTATCTGATCACCCCGGAACGCGGACCCTGGAATGTCTTTTATGAGGTTTTCGACATCCCGCCGTTAACCCGGCATCTGCGGGTCGATGTCTATCTGTACGACGGCCTGTCAGGGGCTTTGCTGGATCAGAACAGCTACGAAGACACGGTGACCGGTTCGGATGTTTATTTTGATGCGGGTGTCAGCATTACCTCGGAAAAATTCCGGCGATCAAGCTACGGCCAAGCCTTGCAGCGCATATTGCTCAGACAGGCGGCTGACATCAGCGAAAAACTGCGCTGTCTCCCGTTGGCCGAGCGGGTGGTTAAAATCAGCGAGGGCAACGTTTACATGAACGCGGGGGCTTTGTCGAATGTGCGGGTAGGCGACAGTTTTATTGTCTATCATGGTTTGAACGCCCTGCCCAATCAGGTCTACTATGGCAACCGGGTGCTGGGCGGGGTGGAAGAACCCAAGGCAACCCTGACCATCCGTCAGGTACAACCCAATTTTTCTGTGGGTTATCTTGATGTTGCCGCCCAAAGCATCGGCGTATACGACATTATTCGTTCCTGGTAGGTGACATTCATGCAGAGAAAATTCGGCGCGTTGTTGGCAGGTCTGCTGATTCCGGGGCTGGGGTTCGGTCTGATCGGGCAATCACAGGCCCGCAGTTCCGCCCATACAAACTCCAGTGCCCATGACCCGGCCCCTCCCCACACCGGTACTGACAGCCGTCCAGTGCCCTGCAAGGTCAGTATCTCCCCTCGCGAAGACCGCGAAATCATCATACTCAAGCTGCAACAGCGCATGGATTGTCTGGAGGTTCGGCTTGATGAACTGAACCGTGAAGTCACCGTATTACGCGCCCGTTGAAGCCAGCCGTGAATTGCCACACGCGCTTAACCGCCGACGGCATGTTCGCGGCACAGCTTTTCAGCATCGAGGTCAGTCAGGGCTTCGCCGGTCAGTTGGCAGTGCCTGCCGCCATCGGTAGCGATTGCATGATGACGGCAGGTTTTACAGGTTCCGAAGGTTTTGAGACCGTTGGCCTGCTGGAGTCGTCGCAACAGGGCCTGCAGAACCGCCACGGCTTCGTCGGGAAATTCGGGCGATACGTCCTCCAGGGCGGTGTGCAGCAAGGCCGGGGGGATGCACTGTTCCATGACAGCCTCACCGGCCCGGGTCAGACCGAGATGCCCCAGCCGTTTGTCCCTGG
>CAIVXW010000182.1 GCA_903910005.1 uncultured Methylococcaceae bacterium | reverse complement strand
AGCCACGCACACACGGTGCGGGTATCCGCAACGCATGGCTGAACAGATTCCGCTGCATTTCGCCTTCAATCCTGCCCTGAGTCTTGAACGCTTTCATCCCGGCAGCAATGGCGAGGTGGTGGGTCATCTGCGGGCGGCGGTGCAGGGGCAGGGTGACTGGCTGATTTTTCTGTGGGGGGAACCTGGCAGCGGCAAGACGCACCTGCTGAATGCCTGCTGCCGCGAGGCCAGCTCACGCGGACTGTCCATTTCATACCTGCCCCTGACCGTGCTGGCCGATTACGGCCCGGAGGTACTGGACGGACTCGATTATCAGGACCTGGTTTGTATCGACGATCTGGACGCCGTAGCAGGCCGACCGGACTGGGAAGCCGCCCTGTTCCATTTTTTCAACGAACTGAAAAACCGGCAGGGAACCCTCATCGTATCGGCCCTGGTACCGCCTGCGGCCCTTGCGGTGCAACTGGCAGACCTCAAAACCCGTTTCGGCTGGGGTTTGACCCTGTGGCTACACCCGCTACAGGACGACGACCAGCGGGCCGTACTGGAACTGCATGCCGATTCGCTGGGACTGGAACTCCCCCCCAGGGTGAGCCAGTTCCTGCTGACCCGTTTTCCGCGTGACCTGACCACCCTGCGTGAACTGCTCAACGAACTGGATCACGCCACCCTGGCGGCCAAACGCAAACTCACCCTGCCTTTTCTCAAAACCTATCTGGAACAGCGTACGTTAACGCCACCTTCCTGAAAGCTGAATTACAATGAAAATGAATCTGCCGGTTACCCTAAATGAAGTAATACTCAGTGACGACCAGATGGTTGTGACGACGACTGACCTCAGCGGTGTTATCACCTCGGCCAATCGCGAATTTTCAGACCTGTCAGGTTTCCCGGAGCAGGAACTGATCGGCAGTTCACACAACATTGTCCGGCACCCTGATATGCCCGCTGTCGTATTCAGGCAAATGTGGAAAAGCCTGAAAGACGGGTATCCCTGGACAGGTATTATTAAAAATCGCTGCAGAAATGGCGATTATTACTGGGTTGAGGCAAACATCAGTCCGCTGTATGAGGCGGATGTCCTTAAAGGCTATATTTCCGTTCGCTACAAAGCCAGTCGCAACGCAATTATTGATGCTGAAAAAACCTATGGCATATTGACGGCAAATGCCGGCTTAAAACCATTTATTTATAAATATAATTATAAAAAATATTCTTATAACGTGGTTGGCAGGCTATTCCATTCCTCTCTCCTGCTTGGAGCATTTAGCCTTACCGTACTGTCTGCCTGGCTGCATAATCCATTCGCGGTTTTTGGTTTTGGCGTGCTGGGTTTAATGCTGAATTCACGCCTGAACGTCAGTCCTCTCAGCAGGTATGTCGAGCAAGCCATTTGCGCTTTGAAAGCCATGGCACAGAGTGACTTTAAATACCCTCTGCATCCTGACAGCAAAAATGACACCTTGCGCTTGCACGCCGCCATCAAGTCGGCTCAGATACAGTTGGCTTATAATATTGACAAAAACAAAACCATTGCCAGGGAACTGGAGCAGGAAATCATTGCCCACAAACAGGCCGATGAGTGCCTGCAAGAGCAAAAATGGTTTACCGAACAACTGGAAGAAGCCCTGAATAATTTTGCCCTGGTCAGCGTCACCAATCGTAAGGGAGAGATTACTTTCGCCAACCGGAAGTTCTGTGAAGTCAGTGGTTACACACCGGAAGAACTGATCGGTAACAATCACAGGATAATCAATTCAGGGCGGCATGATAAAGCCTTTTTCAGGGACATGTGGCAAACGATCAGGATGGGCGAAACCTGGCGGGGCGAGATCTGTAACAAACGCAAAGACGGTAGTTCTTACTGGGTGGATGCCATGATAAAACCCGCCTGCAGGACGGTCGATTCGATTGAGTTTTTCATCAGTGTGCGGAGGGATATTACCGAGGAAGTGGAAAATCGCCGGTTTCTTGCCAGCGGCAAACTGCAAGCCGAGTCCCTGTTAAAGGAAAAGCAGGTACAGTTGGCCACCATACTTGAAAACATTGGTTCTGCCGTTTACATGAAATCGCTGGACTCGCGTTATTTGTATGCCAATCAACAGTATGCCGGTTTTTATCGGATGGATGCACATGAACTGCTGGGTTTGACGGATAATGAACTGCGAAACAAGCCAGGTTTTGCCGAGCCTGTTATGGAGGAACATGCGGTGACTGTGGCAGGGAAGATCGAGTCCATGGAAGTAATGACCCTGCCAGGCGACGAGCACGAAGAACGTCATTACTGGCGACTTAAAATCCCGTTATCGCGAGACGATGGCAGCATTTACGCGGTTATTGGAATATTGACAGATATTACTGAAAGAAAACGAATTGAAAATGAGAGGATATTCTATGCAGAACAAGCCCTCAGGGTTAAAACAGAGTTTTTGGCAAACATCAGTCATGAAATAAGAACCCCCATGAACAGTGTCATGGCGGCAACCGAGTTACTCAGGGATGGTGATTTTGACAGCGAGCAGTCCCAGTACATCGATATTCTGAATTTTTCCTGTCAGCATGTACTGAGACTGATCAATGACATGCTGGAACTTTCTAAAATAGAAGCCGGCCAGTGGAAAATTGAACTCATACCGTTCAACCTCCCGGAACTCATGACCGTGACGCTCAGGGGGTTGATACCCCTGGCTCAGAACAAGGGTTTGTCCATGCTCATGGATATATCCAAAAAAATCCCTGATGCGCTGATGGGTAGCCCGCAACGTCTGGCTCAAATCATCACCAATCTGGTTAATAATGCCATCAAGTTTACCCGGAATGGCACGGTGACCGTGTCGGTTCAGCCCATCATCAAGGCAAATGAAACGAATAATGCCGGGGCAACCGTATCCATCAGGTTTTCGGTTGAAGATACCGGAATAGGCATTCCCGCTGAACATCTGGGCAAGATATTCACGGCCTTTGAGCAGGTACATCAACAGAACGTGGAGGGGACGGGCCTGGGGTTGACCATCAGTTCCAGTCTGGTTTACCTGATGGGGGGGCAGCTAAGGGTTGAGAGTTGTGTGGGTGAGGGTAGTATCTTTTATTTTGATCTGGATTTTCTCAAGGTGGATGCAGACAGTGATTTATCTTCTGCTGAACAGATGTCTTTGCATACGCTGGCGGATAAACGGATTTTGCTGGTGGAAGATAACAGAATCAACCGGGAGCTGGCTTGCAGGCGCTTGTTGAAACTGGGGTGCCAGGTGGTGACGGCCGAGGATGGGCAAATGGCTCTTGATGCAGCCAGTCAGGAGGCGTTTGATCTGATCCTCATGGATATGCGCATGCCCGTTATGGATGGCCCCACGGCAACCCGTTTGCTGCGTGAGCGTGAGGCGGCAACCGGCCAGCCCCGTACACCCATCGTCGCCTTGACGGCCAATGCACACGATGAAGATATCGCCATCTGTATGGATTCAGGCATGGATGCTCATGTCAGCAAGCCTTTCAGCATTGACATGTTGCTGAAGGGTATTGCAACCGCGCAGGCCAGAGTACTTCAGGGGACGGTCACGGCAGCCATCAAGGCGGTCACGCCCGATCAGGTGACGCAGCAGGATGGTCTGGACTTTGACCCTGCTGCGGCCCTTGTGATGATGGATGAGGATGCCGGATTGTTGGGCAGCGTGATAGCCCGGTTCCTGCTGGATTATCCGGCGATGCAGACTGATATTCGTGAGGCGGCCATGACAGGGCAGGCCGAAAAGGGGCGCAGTGTAGCCCACAGCCTTAAGGCGAATACGGGCTATCTGGCGGCTTTACCGCTGACCGAGCAGGCCAGGCAGATGGAAAAGTTGTTTTCTTCAGGGTTGATGGAGGAGGCCAGACAGGCCCTTCCCCTGTTTGAAGAAACCGGGGAACGATTGCTCAGAGCCTTGCAGACCTACATGGTTAACCTGAATTCGGGAGAAGGCCACTGAGGGTGGCGCGGTTTTTTTGGCTCAATCCAGGGTTTTGTGGAAGCGGCGAACCGCCAGGGTCAGCATGACCCCGCTGAATACCCCCAGGGCGGCGATTTCGGGCCAGAGTTCCCCGATACCCGCTCCCCGCAGCAGGATGCCGCGAATCAGGCGGATGAAGTGGGTCAGTGGCAGCAATTCGGCAATCCACCGGGCCGTTTGCGGCATGCCGTCAAAAGGGAACATGAAGCCGGACAACAGTATCGAGGGCAGGAAAAAGAAAAAGGTGGTCTGCATGGCCTGAAACTGATTTTTGGCCAGGGTGGAAATAACCAGTCCCATGGTCAGGTTGGCTCCGATAAAACTCAGGGCGGCCAGGTATACATCCCCCAGTCGGCCATTGACCGGAACATGGAACAAAAACACCCCCAGAGCCAGGATCAGCGACACCTGTACCAGACCGATCAGGATATAGGGGGTGATTTTGCCGACCATCAGCTCGGTTTTGCCCACCGGGGTATTGATGAGCAGTTCCAGATTGCCGCGTTCACGTTCACGCACAATGGAGACGGCGGTGAACAGCACCATCGTCATGGTCAGAATGACCCCGGTCAAGCCCGGTACGATATAAAGGGCGGAACGCCGTTCCGGGTTGAAGTAGGGCCGGATGCTGAATGTTTCGGTTTTTTGCGGGCGTGGAGCCTCAATCCGGTGGCCGGTTTCGAGATTGGCCAACTGGCGGGCCGTGGCCAGAATCAGCGGATCAGACCCGTCGATGAGCAGTTGGGCCGCCGGGCGGTGTTCCGGATCCTGGAGTCGACGGGTAAAGTCTTCCGGAATGAATACCCCCACCGCAATCTCGCCACGGCGGATCAGGGTTTCCAGTTGCTCCGGGGTGTCAACCTGATGCACGATGCGGATCACCTGTGAGGCGGCGGCATCGGCCACCAGCCAGCGGGCCAGTTGACTGGTGGATTGATTGGCGACACCGGCCCTGAGATCACGCACGTCGGTGTTGATGGCAAAACCAAACAGGGTGATTTGCAGCAGGGGGATGCCTACGATCATGCCAAAGGTCAGGCGGTCACGCCGCAGTTGGCGGACTTCCTTCCGCATGATGGCCAGGAGCCGACGCAGGCCGTTCATGCCGGAACATCCCTGGGGTTGAGTCGGGTGGTGGCCACAAAGACGTCCTCAAGATTCGGTT
>CAIVXW010000181.1 GCA_903910005.1 uncultured Methylococcaceae bacterium | reverse complement strand
GACGCGCCTCCGCTCCTCAATGGCGAGCAGTTCGCCGCCCTGGAGAAGAAGACCGCCCGCTTGGATTCGGTGTAGTTCAGGTAAAATTTGCCCCTGACCTTGTAGAGTCGGTACTGCATATCGCCATCCTGGCCCTGATTGACTGGCTCCTTCAGCGGGATGTCTCCTACACCGTTGGTAAAGACGATGTCCTGGGGTTCCACCTTGCCGCGCCAGCGGAACCATAACCAGGCTTCCAGTTCGGCCGTATTGGTTTTTTGATCCAGGTTGACGACCTTGCTGATTTTGACGCCGGTGTACACCACGTTGGTTTTGTACATGAAACGGTCATTCACATAGAGGGCACGTCCTTCAATGACTTCCTGCAGGTAATTGACGATGGCTTCCGAATCGATGGGAGATAACTGGGTCAGGCCGGAGATCAGTTCGGTACCGTCATAGTTGCCAATCCAGACCGATGGCATGCTGTTGCGCTTGGGGTTCAGTACGATGGGGCCGTTCACACCGGTTTGGGTTTTGTCGAGGCGATCCATTGTTACCAACTCATCGCGCAGACGCTGGCGCTGATCCACGATGGAAGTATCCTCAGGCAACCCCAGCTCAACCAAGGTATGGGCCAGTACCGAAATACCGTCAATGGCCTGAATGGCAACCCAGTCCGGGCCTTCGCCGTAGGCGGTGATGAAGGCACTTCGTGCCCGTTGGGCAGATTCACCCGCCGTGTCAAATAACAGCGGTGTGGTTAAAAGTGAGCCGGTCAGTATGGCGGGCAGGGAGGCGTCGCCTTTCCAGAATTCCTCCAGGTAATGGCGAAAGGCCCGGGTGGCCAGGGTACGCAGGCCGATGATGCGATTGCGGACGTTATTGGCCTTGAGTTCAGCCATGATCGCAGCACTGTCGCGGGCATCCCCCACTACCAGCAGATAACCGATCAGCTTCTTGTCATTGATCTCGCGGGCAAAGGTTTTGACCTGTTCGGTCAGTGCCGCATCGTGAACCGGATAAGACCACTTGTAGAGTACTTTGCTGCCGAATCGCTGCATGGTTTCATCGTACAGGCTGGCGATACGCTCGCCTTCCGGTGTGGCCGGATGGATGATGTTGACGACCTTCTCCCCCAGTACATTCCGGACATAGTTGGCCAGAAAACGGGTTTCAAAGGTGGTATCAAAGCTGGTGCGAAACACCCAGGGCTGCTCCGGATAACGCGGCTCATCATAAGAACCCAGAGCGATCAGTGGCAGTTTTTCTGCCTGATAGACACTTTCCAGTTCCCTGACTTTACTGTCTGACCAGTGCCCTACGACGCCAATAGCCCCCTCTCCGGCGGCTTTGCGTACCAGATCGGCTTCGTTGCCAGGTTCAGCGGCCTCATCCAGAAACACCAGTTGCATGGGACGGTCGCCCAGCTTTCTTTCCCGGTTGAACTTATTGGTATACAACTCGGCTCCCTGCCGGATTGATTCGCCGATCACCTGATTTACTCCGGTGAAAGGCGCAATTACCGCCAGTTTGACCGGATGTGCTGCGGTTCGGTTTTCTATGACGACCTGAACCAGGGCAGAAACCGCCATCGCCAGTATGGCGGTCAGCGAAACCATCATCAGGAACAGTGTTTTTTTGGGAAGCTGGCCCAGATTGGCCCAAAGTGTCTGGAAAAAATTCATGATTGAAACAGTGATCAACGCGGCTGTGTGCAAGTTTAGACCGGGCGTCCGTCATGGACAATCCTCACTCCGGATTAAAAATGGCCGTTGGCTGCAGGCAGTAATCCTGACTCCCAACTCCCACCCCCCGAACCCCGCCCCCTGTTCCTCAACCAGGTAATCACGCCAGCGGTTTGCGGTCGGATGCCTCGCCATAACTCAAAGGCATCGGCCGCCTGTTCGACCAGCATACCGATTCCGTCCACGCTTTTGTCGGCACCGGCCCGGAGTCCCCATTCGACAAATGCGGTAGGCTGGCTGCCGTACGCCAGATCGTAACACAGGCAACCGGGAGCCACGATGCCCTCGGGAAGCTCCGGCAAGTCACTACTCAGACTGGCTGATGTGGCATTGAGGATCAGGTCAAAGCCGGTTCCCCTGAGGGTGGCGAGAGGCTGTACCTCAATGCAGGCAAAATCGGCAAATTCGGCCGCCAGTTGTTCGGCCCGGGCCAGGGTGCGGTTGGTCAGCAGCAGGCGGGCCGGTTGTTGTTCCAGCAAAGGCAGCAGGATACCCCGACTGGCCCCTCCGGCACCAATCAGCAGTATATTCTTCCCTGACAGTGACACCGAGAGGTTCAGGGTCAAGTCCCGCACCAGACCGCTGCCATCGGTGTTGTCACCATACAACTGCCCATCCGGACAGACCAGCAGGGTATTGACGGCCCTCGCTCTTTGTGCCCTGGGACTTGTGTGATCCGAAACGGTATAGGCTGCTTCCTTGAGGGGAACCGTGCAGTTCAGCCCCTTGCCACCCTGCTCCACAAATCCGGTTACGGCATCTGCGAATTCATCCAGCGTCACCGCCCGGCGGTCATAACGGATCGACTGTCCGGTTTCAGTCGCAAACCGGACATGAATGTCTGGAGAGAGGCTATGATCTATCGGGTATCCAAAAACAGCATACAGGTCGATGGTTGCCATCATGTTATTGTGGGTTACGTCCAGGGAGTGGGGGGGAAAGATTCAGGTAATCAGCCATTCGGCTACGGTTCTGGCGTAATAGGTCAGTATGGCATCTGCCCCGGCCCGTTTGAATGCCAGCAGCGACTCCAGTACAGTCTTTCGTTCATCCAGCCAACCGTTCTGACTGGCTGCCTTGAGCATGGCATACTCACCACTGACCTGATAGGCGACGGTGGGTACGCCAAAATGATCCCTTACCCGGCGGATGATATCGAGATAGGGTAAACCCGGCTTGATCATGACCATATCAGCCCCCTCCTCCAGATCAAGCCGAACTTCCCTCAGGGCTTCGTCAGAATTGGCAGGATCCATCTGATAACTGAATTTATCGCCGCCCGCCAGGTTGGCAGCAGAGCCGACTGCGTCCCGGAATGGCCCGTAGAAAGCGGAGGCATATTTGGCCGAATAGGCCAGAATGCGGGTATGCCGGTAGCCGTCCTGCTCCAGTGCCCGACGGATGGCTCCAATCCGACCGTCCATCATGTCGGAGGGAGCCACGATGTCAGCACCGGCCACCGCATGACACAGGGCTTGCCGAACCAGGACACTGACGGTCTCATCATTGCTGACGTAGCCCTGATCATCAATCAAGCCATCCTGGCCGTGCAGGGTGTACGGATCCAGGGCCACGTCGGTGATGACCCCAAGAGCCGGATAGTGCTGTTTCAGAACCCGCACGACGCGGGGTATCAAACCGTCCGGGTTGTAGGCTTCCTCTGCTCCTTCGGTTTTTTTGTCCGGTTCAATAACCGGAAACAGGGCAACGGCGGGAATGCCGAGTCGATATGCCAGACCGGCTTCTTCCAGCAGGCAGTCAGGGCTCAGACGGCATACACCCGGCATGGAGGCAACCGGTTCGCGGATTGCCTGACCTTCCCGCACGAACAGGGGGTAAATCAGATCGTTGATGGTCAGGCTGTTTTCCTGCATCAGGCGACGACTGAATGCGTCTTTGCGCATCCGGCGGGGGCGTGTCTGTGGGTAGGCAACATGAAAAGGAGACATGGAATTTCCCGTAAGCATTCGCAGCAATGGATGATGTATTAAACCGGGTAACAATATGACGGCGTCAGTTCGGGTTAAGGACAGGATGAATGGTAAGTGGTGAATGGTGAATGGCATCCCGGGAGCGCGGCGACCCGGGCCGTTGAATCAATCATTGACCGGTGACCGGCACATTGATTTTGACCGGGTTCACAGCCAGTCCCTGGGCTTGAGGAAATTTTGATAGAGGGTGTCTTCTGGAGTGCCTGGTTCCGGCTTCCATTGGTATTTCCAGTG
>CAIVXW010000180.1 GCA_903910005.1 uncultured Methylococcaceae bacterium | reverse complement strand
GACGAAAACAACGGATAATGCGCCATCATTAAGACTCTGACTGGAGCTTAACTTTTGACTAGCCCCCCTCTCCGTATCCTCATTGCCAATGAAAACCAGATCGGAAATTCGGGTCGAGACGTTGTTACCTCCCGTACCACCAACGACAAGCAAATCCTCTCCCGGCGTAAAATCAGAAACGACGTCCTTGTTGTCGGCCCCCTTATCCGCATCAGTATAGAAAAAGCGATCCCGACCGGAACCGCCAGTTAGTGTGTCGATACCGGCACCACCTTTGAGGCGATCATTTCCTGAAGCACCCGCCAAATTATCCCGGGCGTCACCGGTCTTGAGTGCATCAATCCCACCGCTACCTGTCATATCGAATCCGCCATCAATCTCCCTGCTTCCGTCGAACGTCAATCCCGCGTAATTTCCGGTTCCCTGTAACCTTGATGCGTCCACTGCCAGCGTTTTTCCCTTGGCAATCACATCATTGTATACAATTAGTTCCGTGGAGGTAATAAGCCGCGTGCTGGCAAGATTTTTTTCATCCATTACCAGGCTAATCCGCTCAAACCCCGTAACCTGCCTGAGGGTCGCAGTTGAGCCACTGGCCACAATTCGCAACTCGTCGCCGTAAGACAAATCGTCATTGCCCGATCCAGCCATCAGCGCATCACTTTCATCAAGAAAGGCATCCCTTACAAGGATTTCGAGCCTGCCGTTGCCAGCCTTTCTTGCGTCTACGTGATCAATACCGCCACTCAATTCGATGAGTAACGGCTTGTCAAATGCTGACACAATGATCGAATCGTTGCCTGCTCCGGTTACCACTGACTGCAATCCCTGGGCGGCCGCTTTTGCTCCCAATGAGAGTACGCTGGCCACTCCACCCACATCCGGTAAATCCCTGCCCGAAACGGAAGCTCTGGCCGTAGAAACATCAAGAACCTCAATACCTGACCAATTTCTGAAAAAACGGTCAGATATATTCAACTCAATGGTATCACCCGGAATAAAACCAACCCTGTCGATTCCATCCCCTCCTGCTATCCTGTCAGCCAGTGACAACCCCGATAGCCTGGTTTCTGGCCGGTAACTGAACTGTACAGTGTCATTGCCACTCCCCAGTTCAATCATATCCTGACCCAAGCCCGGCAAAACCCTATCGTTGCCGTCTCCGCTACTAATGGAATCAGCCCCGCCCCCCGTCTGAATGAAATCCGCCCCCAGGCCGGTCGTTATCTTGAGGTCTTTGAGGCTGGCCTGCAGATTGATGGATAATGCGCCTGTCATGGCAGGGAGTCCATTGACTACTTGCAACCCCGGCAATCCAGCCTGCTGAAGCGTCAAATTAGCCCTCAGGTCCAGATCCAGCGTGGTCGCCTGTTGTCCATTTAATATGATAGTAGATGCCCTACCCTGGGTTATTATGGAAAACCCGGTGACGGCATCCACCGTGATGGTACCTGGCCCTGAATTCCTGTCGCCAAAGCTTGTGAGCATGAGCGGCTGTGAAAAAATAACCGGCGGCCTTACATTCACGGCACTTGTATAGTTCAGTGTGAAACTGGTGCCCCGTATTCCGTTGCCTTTAATATCCATGGCAACAAGTTCATTCAAATAATCGAGAGTAACATTGGCCGTGCTGCTGGATGACAACACTTTTTGCAGCCCGGTCACATTCATCATGCCAAGCAGAACTTCGGCATTGGTATGATTTTTATCCCCATCT
>CAIVXW010000179.1 GCA_903910005.1 uncultured Methylococcaceae bacterium | reverse complement strand
TTCAATCTGGAAGCCAATTTTTCGATTCGGGGCTTGGGTAATACCTGGGAGGAATTTGAGGCCAAGCGGGCGGGTTCCCGCGCCGATTACCTGTATGTGGCCGGTGATCTGAAACACAAACAGTTGTTGCCCTACGACATGCGTTTACTGGCGCGTCTATCCGGTCAGGTGGCGGATTCTCCCCTGATCAGCAACGAACAGTTTTCAGCCGGTGGTTGGCAAACCGTCCGGGGTTATCACGAAACCGAGGTTCTGGGTGATGATGGCGTGATGGGTTCGCTGGAGTGGCACAGTCCTGATCTGGCCTTTCTTGGTGTAGCCGGTATGGAGCAACTTCGTTTTTTGACTTTCCTTGATGTGGCACGGGCCTGGATACACAGTCCGCTGGCCGGTACGCCGCGCATCTATGATCTCAGCAGTTTCGGGGTCGGGTTCAGGTCACAGTGGCTGAAACATATCGTCGGTGAACTGGACTGGGAATATCCCCTGTCCAACACCCAGTATATTGATGCCGGTGATCAGCGTCTGGATTTCAGGGTGGGTTATGAATTCTGAGGCAATGGCGCAACAGAGCAACATTGGGGGTTCGCGCAACATGAGCATTGATCAAAAACAGCCGGTGGCGGTTCCGAGGCCACTCGTCGTGTATGCCCGCATCGTCCTGGCGGGTATGGCTCTGGCCGGTGCCCAGTCCCCGGCAGGAGAGTTGCCGGTTCCCAAAGCGACCCTGGTCACCGCCGGTCGGGCTGATCTGGCCATTGCCGCCAATACCCTGAAAATCCGGCAGCAGTCGGATCGGGCCACGCTCAACTGGCAGAGTTTCAATGTAGGTCGTGAGAATACGGTTCACTTTGAACAGCCATCGGCCTCGGCCATTGCTCTCAACCGTATTGATCAGGCTGATCCCAGTCGCATTCTGGGTCAGATCAAGGCCAATGGTCAGCTTTATCTCATCAACCGCAACGGTTTTCTGTTTGGCAAGGACTCCCGAATTGACACCAATACCCTGGTTGTCAGCACCCTGGACATTTCTGACGAAACCTTCAGTCGGGGGGTGACCAAGGTGGTCGATCAGGATGGCAGGGCCGGACTGGTCGGTAACGGTGAAGTGTATCGACGGGATGCGGCCGGCAACGTGGTACTGGATGAAACCGGCAAGCCGGTCAAGGTTCGCATCGACATCGAGGCCGGTTCCGAAATGACGGCCGGACAGAATGGCCGCCTGATTTTCGCCGCCCCCGCCATTGACAATGGCGGCAACCTCGCGGCACCGGAGGGCCAGATCATCATGGCGGCAGCCGGTGACAGGGTTTATCTGCAGGAGGCCGGTTCAAACTCACGCCTGCGGGGGTTGCTGGTGGAAGTGGGGAGTGGCGGGGAAGTCATGCAGCGCGGCAAATTGATGGCCGAGCATGGCAACGTGACGCTGGTAGGGTTTGCCGTCAACCAGAATGGCCGCGTCAGTGCCTCAACCTCGGTACGCTCGGCAGGTTCAGTCAAGTTGCTGGCGCGGGAAGGCGGCCAGGCCCGCCGCGAAGGAGAGCAGTGGATTATTGAGGCCACCCGAACCACCCGCACCGCCGATCAGGGCGATGGCCTGGGGCAAGCGGCCCGACTGGTACTGGGTGAGGGCAGTGTCACCGAGGCCACCCCGGATTTGAACGATGCCACCCCGGCGGTGGATGGGCAGATTCAGGATAAATCCTGGATGAACATGATGGGGCAGACGGTCATCCTGCAAAAAAACGCCACCGTGCGGGCCCGTTCCGGTGATGTAACGCTCGCCGCGACGGAAAATCCTGCCCAGGTGGGCTTGCCCGCCCTCAGCAGCAAAAACCGGAGTCGCATTTTTATTGACCACGGCGCGGTGATTGATGTATCCGGCGTCCGCGATGTCAAGGTTCCGATGGAGCGGAACGTGGTGGAGGTGGAACTCCGCAGCAACGAGTTACGGGATTCACCCCTGCAACGGGACGGCATTCTTTACGCGCAGAAGGTGAATGTCGATATCCGCAAGGGTACGCCACTGGCTGACATCGCCGGAGCCATTGAGCGTATTGAACGCACGGTGGCCGAGCGCAGCACCACAGGAGGCATCCTCAACCTGCTGTCCGAGGGTGATGCCATCATTCGGCCATTGTCCCTGCTGAATTTTGCCGGCGGTTCAGTGGCGTATCAGGACGGTTACATCAATACGACTGGACTGATGTCCCAAAACAGGCTCTACGATATTGGTGAGGCCGACCCTAACCGCATCTACGACGCCATCCTCAAGGATCCGACCGGGCCGGGACGCTTTGAGGCGGCTTATCTGGACGGCAAGAATGCCGGTAGTCTTACGGTTAAGGCTAATGCCCTGATGCTGGATGGCCGCGTGCAGGGGGATGCCGTCAATGGTGTGTTGCAACGGGAACCGGCCACCCAGGCCAGGGGAGGCAGTCTGCTGATCGACCTGGACAGCCTGCGTGCCCCGGATAGCCTACTGACTCAACCAGTGGTTTTTCGTAGTGGTTACCAGCCACAACCCATCCATTCGGCGGCTCCGTTCCCCGTCAATCCGGCCAATGCGGCTGAAGTGGCCGAACTGGTTCTGTCACCTGATCTGTATCAGCGTTCCGGGATTTTAGCGGCGGATGTCCGCACAACCGGCAGCATCCGGATTCCCCGTGGACAAACCCTTCAGGTGACGCCAGCCGGTTCCCTGTCACTGCAGGGTGGAACCATTGCACTTGACGGAACACTGGCAGCACCCGGCGGCACCTTCCATCTGACCACCCGAGTCCCTACCGCCCTGAGCGTGGACGGTGTCAATCCTTACGACGGCTCCATTCGTCTGGGAGCCACGGCCGGGATTCTGGCTCAGGGATTATGGAGTAATCCGTTGCCCGGCAGAAATTCGGCTGCGGACATAAGCCCTTATTACATAGACGGTGGCTCGGTCAGCCTGACTGCCCAGGGTTCCATCAATCTGCTGGCCGGTAGCCGCATCGATGTCAGCGGCGGGGCCAGGCATGAAATCAATCGCCGGATCATGGCCGGCAATGCCGGTTCGATCAGCCTGGTGGCAGCCAATGACATTGGTGGTCAGGGTTCCACGGTCAAGGTTGATGGGGTGATGTCCGGGTATGCCTTGTACGGCGGGCAACCCGGTTCCATCCGGCTGGCCAGCAGTCGGGTGGTGATTCGAGACGGGGATACGCCGGTTGTACCGGGTGGCGGGACGGATCCGTTGCCCCTCATACTCAATTCCGAATTCTTCCGGCGCGGGGGCTTTGGCCGCTATACACTTGAATCCAACAAGGCCGGCCTTGAGGTGGATGACGCCACCCACATTCGGGTGCAGGTAGCGAGCCGGATTCTGGATGCCAGTTATACCGCCCAGGTCAGCGGCACCGATCTGGCCCGATTCTCCCGGGTTGATTTCCTGCCGGAGTCAGTGCGACCGGCCGCTGAACTGAATCTGGTGTTGGCGCAAAAAGTGGGGCAAGGCGATGATGCGACCGCCATCCGCGTGGGACAAGGAGTTTCCATCCAGACCGACCGGGGCGGCGTGGTAAACCTGACAGCCGATACCCGCATCCACTTGCAAGGCAGTGTCGAGGCACCGGCCGGTGCGGTCAATTTTCACCTGACTACGCCTGCGGGAACGGCTGATCCGGGTTATGTGGCCAGCCAGAGCGTGTGGCTGGGCAAAGCCGCCAGCGTATCGGTAGCCGGTCGCGCCCGAGTGGTACGCGATGCCCTGGGCTTGCGTCAGGGTGAGGTGTTACCGGGTGGGCGGATTGGGTTCAGGGCTGACCGCGGGTTCATCGTGATCGAATCCGGTTCGCTGCTGGATGTGTCCGGCACATCGGCTGAACTGGATTTGCTGCTGCAGGATGCACAGGGCGTTGCCCGACCGGTTACTACACGGGTACCGTCCGACGGCGGAGAAATCACGCTCAAGGCGGCTGAAGGTGTGGTGTTGCAGGGACGGATCAG
>CAIVXW010000178.1 GCA_903910005.1 uncultured Methylococcaceae bacterium | reverse complement strand
CTATCTGGGAGCCGGGTATCTGCTGGGTTATACCGGGACACCTGTCAGCGGCTTTGTTCATCATCTGGCCGAACTGGGCATCGAACTTCTGTTGTTCACGGTTGGGCTGAAACTGGATCTGACCAGTCTCCTGCGTCGCGAAGTAGTGGGGGTCGGCGGGTTGCACATGCTGATCGTAACCCTGGCAACCGGACTTGGATTCCTGCTGCTGGAACGTCAGGTAACCGGTGGCCTGCTGATCGGAGCCAGTTTGGCCTTTTCCAGCACGGTACTGGCCGTCAAGGTACTGGAAGACAACAGCGAATTATCCTCCCTGCACGGGCGGGTTTCGCTGGGCATCCTGATTTTTCAGGACATCGTAGCCGTGGGGTTGCTGGCTCTGGCTCATGGGGAGCAGCCCTCGCCCTGGGGGCTGTCCCTGCTGTTGCTGCCCCTGTTGAGGCCACTGGCCTACAAATTGTTTGACGCTCATTACGATGACGAACTCAAATTGCTGTTCGGCGTTATTCTGGCACTCTCGGGCGGAGCCCTGGCCGATGCCGCAGGTATTTCACCCGATCTGGGTGCATTGGTAATGGGAGCCCTGCTGGCCGGTCATGCCGACAGCAAGGGACTGGCCGCCAAACTGTGGGCTCTCAAGGAAATTTTCCTGGTGGCGTTTTTTCTGGAAATCGGCCTGACCGGGGTTCCCGGTCTGGCCGAACTGCAAACGGCTCTGGCACTGTTGTCCTTTTTGCCGGTACAGGGCGTTTTGTTTTTCTTCCTGTTTCTTCTGGTCGGTCTCAGGGCACGTACCGCTTTCGTGACGTCACTCTCACTCATGACTTACAGCGAATTCGCCCTGATTACCACAAAGGTGATTACGGAGGCCGGTTTGCTGCCGCCCGGATGGGGCAATGTCATGGGGGTGGCAGTCGCCCTGTCCCTGGCCCTGGCGGCACCGCTCAACCGCTGTTCCCACCGGTTGTACGGCTGGCTCGAGCCCGTACTCATTCGTTTTGAGAGCCGGGGCAAGCATCCGGATCGTACCCCCACCGCCATCGGGCGGGCGCAGTGGCTGGTGATGGGGATGGGCCGTACCGGCAAGGCCGCTTATGAAACCCTGGAACGGCATAATCATCATGTGGTCGGACTGGATGCCGACCCCACCCGTCTGGAATTTCATCTCGAATCCAACCGGCGGGTGCTGTACGGCGACGCCGAGGATCCTACCCTGTGGGAAAACCTGCACGTCTCCGGTCTGAGGGGCGTCATCATTGCCCTTCCGGATCTGTCGGCACGCCAGTCAGCGGCCCACCACCTGCGGGCCAACGGCTTCAGGGGGCTGATCGGCGTGACCAGTTACCACTTGCGCGAAGACACGATCCTGTTGCAAAGCGGTGCCGATGTGTTGTTTCATCCCCTGACCGAAGCAGGCGAGCGGCTGGCCGAACGAATGCTGGAAACAGAGCGGCTCAAAGCCGGCGGGACGCCGCGAAACAGCGATTAATCCGAATTGTGGTCGAACATAAACCCAGTATTCTTGTCAAGAATTTGCCTTGCAAAAATGTAAGCCGATCTTTATCTTATTGTTATAATTCTCCGCCGCGATCCGCAGGGCTGATCGCAGGCCATAAGAACTTCACCAGCTTGAACCCAGCGAGGACTCAATGTCAGAACAATCATGGGACCGCGACCGAGTGCGGACAATCATAGACTCCCTCAAGGACAAACCGGGTGCCCTGTTGCCCGTCCTGCACGGCATTCAGGATGCCCTGGGCTATGTACCGCCCGACAGCGTTCCCCTGATCGCCGAGGTACTCAATGTGTCGCGGGCCGAGGTACACGGCGTCATCAGTTTTTATCACTACTTCCGTGATACGCCGGCCGGACAACACACCCTGTACGTTTGTCGGGCTGAATCCTGTCAATCCATGGGCTCCGAGGCACTGGAGGCGCATATCCGGCAGCGTCTGGGGGTTGATTACCATGAAACAACCGCCGATGACCTGCTCAGTCTGGAGCCGGTCTATTGCCTTGGCAACTGTGCCTGCTCGCCCGCCATCATGATTGACCGGCAGGTATTCGGCAGGGTGAGTCCGCAACGGTTTGATGAAATCCTGGAAAATCTCAAGGTGAATTCATGATTACGGTATATGTTCCGCGTGATTCGTGCGCGTTATCCCTGGGGGCTGAAGAGGTAGCGACGGCCATTCAACTCGAAGCCATGCGTCGTGGTACGGCCATCAACCTGGTGCGTAATGGCTCCAGAGGGCTGTACTGGCTGGAGCCGATGGTCGAGGTCGTCACCCAACAGGGCCGGGTTGCGTATGGCCCGGTTCAGGTCTCCGACGTACCGGCCCTGTTCGACGCCGGTTTTCTGGACGGAAAGGCGCATCCCCTCTGCCTGGGCTTGACGGAAGAAATTCCCTACCTCAAAAAGCAGGAACGTCTGACCTTCGCCCGGGTGGGTGTCACCGATCCGGTCGATCTGGACGATTACCTCAAGTTTGACGGTTATCGCGGTCTCAAGCGTGCGCTGGGTATGGAACCCGCTGCCATCGTGGAGGAGGTCACCCAGTCCGGCCTGCGGGGTCGCGGCGGTGCGGCCTTCCCGACCGGCATCAAGTGGCGCACCGTGCTGAATACACCGTCCGAACAAAAATACATCGTTTGCAATGCGGATGAAGGCGATTCGGGCACCTTCGCTGACCGCATGATTATGGAAGGTGATCCCTTCGTCCTGATTGAGGGCATGACGATTGCCGGTCTGGCGGTCGGAGCCACTCAGGGTTACATCTATCTGCGCTGTGAATACCCGCACGCCCACGAGGCACTCAATGCGGCCATCAAGGCCGCCTGCCAGGCCGGTTATCTGGGCAAAAACATTCAGGGCAGCGGTCGCCACTTCGATCTGGAAGTACGACTCGGAGCCGGAGCCTATGTGTGTGGCGAGGAAACCTCCCTGCTGGAAAGTCTGGAAGGCAAACGCGGGCTGGTGCGCTACAAACCGCCACTGCCTGCGATTGAAGGACTGTTCGGCCAGCCCACCGTCATCAACAATGTTCTGTCGCTGGCCTCGGTTCCGATCATTATTGACCGGGGCGGTGCGTTTTACCGGGACTACGGCATGGGCCGTTCACGTGGCACCCTGCCGGTACAACTGGCCGGTAACATCAAGCATCCCGGCCTCATCGAGAAAGCGTTTGGCCTGACCCTGCGTGAAGTGCTGTACGATTTTGGCGGGGGCACCGCGACAGGTCGACCGATCAAGGCGGTACAGGTTGGGGGTCCGCTCGGTGCCTACATGCCCGACTCCCAGTTTGACACCCCTTTGGACTACGAAGCCTTTGCCGCCATCTGGACCGTCCTTGGACACGGTGGCATCGTGGCATTCGACGACAGCGTCGACATGGCCCGCATGGCCCGCTATGGCATGGAGTTCTGCGCCATCGAGTCCTGCGGCAAATGCACCCCATGCCGGATTGGCTCCACCCGGGGCATGGAGGTTATCGACAAAATTACCCGCCGTGAAGACGTGGCCGCCAACGTGCGCCTGCTCCGGGATCTTTCGGACACCCTGCTGAACGGTTCGCTGTGTGCGCTGGGTGGCATGACACCTTATCCGGTATTGAGTGCCCTCAACCACTTTCCGGAGGATTTCGGCCTGTCCGGCGAGACGGCGGTTTGAGACATCCGTCCAGGGCGCGTCCACGCGCCTGAACAATGTGGCCGGTACCTCCTTTCGGGTATCCGGCAAGATGCAACGGCGTGTAGACGCCCCAATGATTCGAGGTATTTCCCATGGCACTGCGTGATTATGATTATGGTACACCGGCCAGTTCCAGACCCAAAACCGTGAATCTTGAAATCGACGGTTTCAAGGTTTCAGTGCCTGAAGGCACTTCGGTCATGCGGGCGGCGGCCAGTGTCGGTATACAAATTCCCAAACTTTGTGCAACTGACAGTCTGGATCCGTTCGGTTCCTGCCGTTTGTGTCTGGTGCAAATTGAGGGCGGACGGGGCTATCCGGCCTCCTGCACCACTCCGGTGGCGGACGGCATGAAGGTTTGCACCCAGAATGACAAACTCGCTGACCTCCGCCGCGGTGTCATGGAGTTGTACATTTCTGATCACCCGCTGGATTGCCTGACCTGCTCGGCCAACGGCAACTGCGAACTGCAGGACATGGCCGGTGCGGTAGGTTTGCGTGAGGTGCGTTACGGCTATGACGGAGCCAATCACCTCAAGG
>CAIVXW010000177.1 GCA_903910005.1 uncultured Methylococcaceae bacterium | reverse complement strand
TTCACCGTATTGAACACATTCACATCCACCATGCGCATCAGCGTGTAGGGGTCTTTTTCGCTGCGCACATGCTTGAGTGCAGACAAGTTCAGCACATAGTCATACGGGCCTTCCGCCGCAAACAGCGCTTCAAACTCTCTGTTTCCGCAGTCAATGGCAAAGGTCCGGAAATCACCCACGCCATAGCCGATGGTGCTACGAATGTCGCGCACCAACTCAACCATGTTGTTTTCGCTGATGTCCACTACGTGCAGCACGGCCGGGTTGCGCTTGAAAATTTCGCGCGTAACCGCCAGGCCGATGGAGCCCGCGCCGCCAATGACCAGAAAGCGCGCGCCTTGGACTAACCCCAGAAGTTCATCCTTCAACCGAACAATGTCCGCATCAAACAACGGCTCGGTTCGGCCGATCAAACTCAAGATATCCAAACTCATCCCCTACGATGAAACGTGGAGGTCGTGCCGATACAAGGTAGAACCTTGGCCATCATGAACGCTGATTTGCGCCATCGGCACGGCCCCCATGCGTTGATAAAAACGGTGTGCGGGCGCAAGCGCATCACCCACCACAATGCAAAAAGCCGGCTCGCCATCCTCTGCAAAACGTTGCGCCAAAGCTTGATACAAACGCTGGGCAACCCCAGTGCCACGCGCGGACGCCAAGACCGCAATGCTAAACAGTTCGGCCCGTGGACATCCTGGCACTGGCTTCTGTTTGCGACTGAACCAGATGATCTCGACGATTCGTTTGATCTTGCGTGGGCTCAGAAAAGCCAGCAGTAAAGTCAAAATCAGCCTGGGCCAGCGCCTGAGCATTTGGCGATAGATTGAACCCATGCCACGACCACCGGCAACAAAGCCCACTACTTTTCCGTCGATGCGTTCAAAGAACAGCGCGCTATTGGGGTCTGCATCAATCGACTCATACAGCAAGGTCAAAAAATTCACACCCAGTGTCGGCAGGAACCCCTGATTGATGCACTGAATGTGAATCACGGCCACTTCAGAATAAACCGTGTGTGATGCATTAGCACTGCGCATGGTCACTCAATCTCAACCATCCAAAGTTGCCCCTGGCGAGATGGCGATAACTTCACAGGCCGACCTCTTGCAAGAATTCACGTGGCCGAGCCGAAAAGGCGGGGAAGTTTTCCGGCGTGAGGATGACACGTTTAGCGGCCGGGAATTGGGCGCAAAAAACCTCCAGCCCTTTGGCGGATTTCTTGCGGCCGGATTTCACCTCGATGGCATAGAGCCGGTCGCGATACTGATAGACGAAATCCACCTCGGCATTGCGCTCGCGCCAGTAGAACACCTGCCCTGGCTGCTGCACAAGCTCGGCCCCTACGGCCAGTTCGAAGGCGCGTCCACGCTTCTCGGTGTCGATCGCCGGCCCACCGCCCGCCGTCATGCTGTATAGCGCCGGGCAGGCCGGCAGCATCTTGGGGCTGGAGCTGCGCGCCAGCCACGCCTTGGGTGAATACTTCTGCAAGGCGTGAAGCAAGAAGGCACCGGCGTAGAGTTCAATGTAGTGCTTGACCAGATCGGTATTGCCCTTGTCCTGCAACTGCCCGAGCAACTTGGTATAGCTGATCTCCTGTGCAGGGTAGTGGCAGAGAATTTCAAAAGCCTGCCGAAACAGCGCGGGGTTGGCTACCGTGCGGCTTTGCAGGATGTCCTTGCCGATGAC
>CAIVXW010000176.1 GCA_903910005.1 uncultured Methylococcaceae bacterium | reverse complement strand
TCGGCCAATACGATGGCCTCCTTATGTTTACAATATTTCCCCCATTCACCAGCAGGGCAATCACAGAAAATTGATAGACAAGACTCTGTTGATGAAACTGCCACTGCATACGGTTCATCTCTGCTGCTACTTTTTACAAGTATTGCTATTTCCATATGTCCGTTTCTTGTAGCTGACGATCATCTAGCCTATCCCTCACTCCCAAAGCCCGTCAGGAATCAAACCACCGGTTCATGGTAGCAATCACCTCCTGATCCAGATCACCGGTCAGGGAGCGTAACCGCAGACGGGCCAGGGCGTACTCGTAGCGGGTGCGGGCCAGATCGTTCTCCACCCTGGCTTTCTCCATCACGGCATTCAGCACCTCAATCGAACTGCGGATACCGGCTTCATACCCCTTGCGGTTTGAGATAAGCGATTGATCCGCCGAATAGGCCGCTTTTTCCATGGCCCTGATTTTGGCAACCCCCTCGACTATCAATTGAAACTGCTTTCTGACATTCATCTGCAGGTTGACGTGGGCTGCTTCCAGTTGTTGCTCGGCCTGTTGTACGGTGGCCAGGGCTTGCCGGATACGGGAATCGACATAGCCGCCGCTAAAAATCGGCAGTGCCATCTGCACCCCCACCTGGGTGGTTTCAAACCTTTGGTTGATGGTGAAATTGGCATCGCTGCTGGAACGACTGTACTGGGCATAGATATCCAGGGTGGGATAATGGCCAGCAGCCTGTTTGGCCACTTCCTGCCGGGCAGAAGCCAGTCCGTGTTTCAGAGCCTTCAATTCAGGATTGGTCTGTTCAGCCTTGTTGATCCAGTCATCCAGCCGGTTGGGTTGCACCGGACTCAAATCCATGCGTGCCGGATTCAGCCGGGACAAATGATCAATGGTCTGGTTGGTGAGTCTTTCGATCTGGTTGCGGGTGAAATCAACATTCTGCCGCTCCTCGATTTCCTGTGCCGTGGACAGGTCGTAGCGGGCCTGGGCTTCATCAATGTCGGTACGGGTGCCCTGCCCTACTTCAAACTGGCGAGTCGCCGCCTTTAACTGAATCTGGTAAGCCTCTTTCTGGGCCAGTATCGAGGCCAGACTGTCCTCGGCATACAGGCCATTGAAATAGGCAGAAGCGACCCGATCGCCCAGATTCTGGCTTTCCTTCTGCAGGGTTGCTTCCGCGCCGGCGACCTGTTCCCGGGCCTGTTTGAACAAGGCCCAGTTTTGCATGCGGAACAGGGGCTGACGCAAACTGGCACCATAGCTACTGCTCATGTAATCAAAACTGTTGGTCAGTTCCTGCCCGGTCAGTGAGGGTGAGGTTCGTTCGGTACTGGCCATGCCTACCGACCCGGTTGCCTGCACACTGGGCAGTAATTGCGAGCGGGCCTGTGGCAGGGATTCCCGGCTTGCATCAGCCGCCGCCCGGGCCGCCTGAAAGTTGGGTTCGTTCTGCAGGGCCAACTGATAACTTTCCAGCAAATCCATGGCGGCTACCGGTCTGGCCAGAATCAGGCCGGTCGCCAGACCCATTCCGATGGTTTTAATCCATGACATGGTGCTTATTCCTCCTTCATGGCGGCAGCCAGACGTTTGGTGAGCGGATGCAGCAGGTATTGCAGTACAGTACGTTCGCCGGTCTTGAATACCACTTCGGCAGGCATACCGGCCTGCATCTGGCGGTTACCCAGTTTCTGCATGCCTTCCGGGGTAATGGATACCCGCGCCAGGTAGTAGGTAATGCCGGTCTGGGGATCGGTCAGGAGATCCCCCGAAACCGAATCAAGCCGTCCATCCACCACCAGGGTTGGAGAATGGGAGAACGTGGAAAAGCGTACGGCAGCCGTCAGGCCGGGTTGTACCCGGTCGATCATGTTGGGAGGCACCCGGGTTTCGAGGATCAGGGTCTCGCCAAAAGGAACAATGTCCATCAATTTTTGACCTGGCTGGATGACGGCTCCAACCGTTTGCACTGTCAGCCCCACCACCTGACCGTCCGCAGGCGAGCGGATGTCAATCCGACCCAGTTCTTCGGTCGAGGCTTTCAATTTTTCGGCATCAGCCTGTACTTCCCGTTCGATCTCGGCCATCTGGGTATCCACTTCCCTGCGATATTCCTGCTTTCTTTGCTGGCTCCTGAGTTTGAGTTCTGAAATGGCTTTTTGCTCGCTCAGCAAACTACCCTGCAGACTGGCCACCACGCCGGCCACTTCCGCCGCCGAGCGTTCCAGCTCCATCTGCCGGTTGCGGGGAACATAGCCCTCTTTGACCAGATCGCGAATGGAACCCAGCTCTTCGCGCAACAGGCTCAGTTGGGTTTTGCGATTCTCCAGCATGCCCTGGTAGCCCTGTATCTGTCCCTGATGGCCCTGTATGGATTCCTGCAGGGCGGAAAGCTCCGCCTCCAGTGCCAGTTTGCGTGATCGCATCAACTGGTTTTGTACATCAAGGTGGCTTTTGATCAAGGGATCGGTTGCGGCAGCCTTGACCAGATCATCGGAGAAGTGGATGGTCTGGGAGCCTTTCTGTTCAGCCTGCAAGCGACCCTCAGTAGCCCGAATGGTCGAGTAATGCTGACGTATGGATTCATAATTGGCCCGTGCGTAGGAATCATCCAGCCGGATCAGGGGATCGTTGATCCTGACCATTTGCCCTTCCTTGATGAGTACTTCCTTGACGATACCCCCCTGAAGATGCTGTACGGCCTTGCGTTTGGTGTCGATGGTGACGGTACCCATGGTGGGAACGCCTTCATCCAGTGGAGCCACGGTAGCCCAGAGAAGAAAGCCTCCCAACCCGATGGCCAGACCCCACAGGCCAATTCGCATGGGGTTGTGGGTATCGGTGGGTAATACCACTTCGCCTTCGACGATGTCACCACGCCCTGCCAGTGCGGGGGCTGCCGAGCCGGGACGCTGCCCGTCCATCCAGTTGTTTTCTGCCATAATCTGATCCAGTTGAAAGAGTAGCTTGAAGAAGGTCAGGCTGCCTGGGCCTGGGCGGGTCTGGCTTGACTGATGAGACGCAGGACTTCATCGCGGGGGCCATAGGCCTGGATGCCACCCTGGTTCATCGCCACCAGACGGTCGGTGATGCTCAGTATGTTCAGGCGATGGGTGATGAGTACGATGGTCTTGCCCATGGTCTTGAGTTCAGTGATGGCCTGCACCAGTGCCCTTTCACCG
>CAIVXW010000175.1 GCA_903910005.1 uncultured Methylococcaceae bacterium | reverse complement strand
TTGAATGGGCTTGAGGTGAAGAAAAAATCGCGGGAAGAATTGCTGGCCTTACCGCTCATACGCGACCAACTGGAGGCCGCCAAACAGCAAGCCAGAGGCTACGCCACTAACCTGAAAGCCCGTTATCAGCTTGAAACCATTACCTGCTTTGCGGTCGTGGCGGTGGGACTGGAGCGGATTGTGTTTGAGCGGTTGGTGGAAGGGGAGGGGTAATGGCAGGCCATGCGGATGCCCTTTAGAGTGCCGCCTCAATCCAGCCCCATTGCTTATCCCTCACCATGACGAACCGGCAGCGTCCCCCCGACAAACTCGCCCACAACTCCCCGATCAGGCGGTCATCTTTCGCTTCTTTCCAGCGGTCTGCGCCCTTGTACTCAACCGCCAGAATCGGCCCCGACTGGCCTTCGCTGTCGGGTAACTGGCAGAGAAAATCCGGGTAGAAGCGACCATCAGCCTTCTGCAGAAAAAACGAACAGCCTTCGCGCCGAACCAGATTGCGTACCCAGAACTGGATGCGGTTCTGCTGCGCCAGTCTGTCCAGTTCACAGGCGCAAAGAAACTCCTCCCTGCTATCAAAATCGCCCATGCGCCCGTAAAAATGTTTGCGAAAATCGAAGTGCCCAAAACGCCCGTCGTAGTCACGAGTGGGCGCGTAGGTGTGGGCGTGAAACTCGAAGGCATATTGGTCGGTTACCGCCACCCGATTGGCTGCGTCGTCACCGAACAGCACCTGCTGGAACGCCTTGTCAATTGCCTGCCTGCACAGATCACGAATACGTGACTCCAGCAAATTGCGGATCAGGAATTTCTGTAGATTGACCCGGGCCAGCGTGAAACCCTCACGCCGTAATAACTCGGTCAACCACGCTGCAACAAATGCCTGTTTGCCGGGATGGGTCAACGATGGCTCGGGCAGATTGCGGCACAGCCATGTGGCGAGACGAAGGGCATCCCAGTTCTCCGGTTGATAAATGAGTCCCAGATCACGCTGCAACTCAGGCAGGAAGCGTAATTGCACATGACCGCCAGCATCGATGTCGATCTCACCACCTTCTGATACTTTCAGTGCCGCCCCCAATGCCGCCAGGTCATGGGTCGTCGGTGCCGCATCATAAGGCGACAAATCCCACGGGTACTCCAGAATCTCCAAGTCATCAAACAGTGCCAATTCGCCTTGCACCCGCACAGCCAACTGCGGCACGCGGAAGCGTTCACCCAATTCGGCAGGCGTCTGAAAGAACTCAATGGCCGTGGTGCGGCTGACCTCGGCCGCTTCCACAATGGCCGCCGCTGTGATTTCCGACGTAACCGATGCCTTGAGGACTTCGGCCTCGTCTTCCGTGAGCGGCGTACTGATCGTAAGCCGATTGAGCTTGCCGTCCCAACTCACCTTGTCACGCACGGGTTTCGGTACACTCTTCAGATCGGGCTTCTCCGACAATGTAACTACTACCGGTCGAATGACAATGCGCCCGGCATGGCCCTCCAGATCCAGCCGCGCTTGCTCTGCCCTGACAGCGATGACGAAGTCTGTGACTTCGCGCCGCTCGAACCCGGCCCCAGCGACCAGACGATCCCGCAACGCGCCTGCCGTTTCGGCAAAGTTGCGTGACACCACGAAGGCATACGATTGATTCAAGACATGCACACTGCGATGACTGCCACCGGGCTGACGCAACACGCGCCCGAGTAACTGCTCTACCGCTGTGGCCGACGACAGTGAAGCCATGCTCACCAGAATGTAGGCAAACGGGCAATCCCAACCCTCGGCCAGTGCCTTCTGGGTAATGATGAACTTCACCGGGCAGCTCGGGTCGGCAATGCCCAGCTTGTAATCGGCGTCGATCTGCTCCAGCCCTTTTTCCCCGCCGGTGGCCACCACGATCTCGCTGGCCGGGATGCCGTGGTTGGTGATCAGTTCGTTCTTCACCTTCTCAAAATCGAGCGTCTCGATGCCGGTGCGGCGCGGTTCGGACTGGATCAATACCAGCGGCCGCAGATAGGCAGCCCCCACACGCCGTTCCTCATCGGCCAGCTTGTGGAGGGCATCGCGTCGGCCAATGGCATCGGCCAAACACTGCTGCCAGTTGGGTTCCGTTTCCAGCACCACCGGCAACTTGATCATTTCTTCCGCCTTCAACTCGGCGGCGGACACGCTGTGCAGCACATTGCTGGGCGTGCGTTCCAGATCGGGCGTGGCGGTCAGCTCCATCACACCGCTGGGTCGGAAGCGTGCCAACATATCGAAGGCCAGCTCGGTGCGGCTGTTGTGCGCCTCGTCCACCACCACGAACGGGCGGCGCAGGCGCAGCACGTTGGCCAACGAATACGGCGTGGTGCATTCCCTGCCTTCGCCATCGGTCAGCAATTCATCGCGCTGGTCGGGCGAGAGGTTGTCAAAGTGATGCATCAGCGCACCGCTGCTCTGATACACCTTGCGGCACTCTTCCGCTTCCACCTGGAACGCTTGCCGCGTAGCAACGATCACTGTGGTTGTGGTATCCAGCGTGGCGCGTGTGACGCTCTTGGCTTCTTCGAGATCCAGCACCGTAATCGGGCCTGCCTCGCGCAGTGCGGCGTGATAAGGGTGGGCACGATCCTTCAGAGCCTTGATCGTCTGTTCACGAATCGGCTTGCTGGGCACCAGCCACAAAATCACGCTGTACTCACTGCGTAGCAGATGGGTGTTGACGAGTTGGACGCTTTTCGCTGCCAGCCAGGTTTTACCACCCCCCGTCGGTACCCGCAGGCAAAAGTACGGCATGTTCGCCGGGAAGCCCCTCAGTGAGTTGTACGGATTACCGCGCCCCCAAAGACGCTCCGTGGTCGCGGTAAAGGCAATCGAGGGCGAAGACAGTTCGTGGCAGAGTTTGAAATAGGCTTTCACGCTGTCGAGAATCTGCTGCTGATATTCTTTGGGTTCAAAGACGGTCATGGCGATTTTCCGTGTAGCGCATCCGCATCCGTGCTGCTGCTGACCTGATCGGCCTGGGGATAGACATGCTCCATGACCCCGTTGCGCATCACCACCACGGCGGTCTGAGTCTGGGCTGCCAGTTGGCGGGCCCTTAATGCTGCCCGTTGCATGGCAGATACAGACAAACGCAGATCCGGGTCGCGTGCATTTTCTATGGGTTGCTTGTTCATGATTTCTCACTCCAGTCGACGAGCATCGGTTGAATGCCCGCATTGTCGTAAAGCGCCCAGCTATCGACGGCGGGGGCGTAGTAATGTTGGAAATTGT
>CAIVXW010000174.1 GCA_903910005.1 uncultured Methylococcaceae bacterium | reverse complement strand
CTACGTCAGCGAGAATGTGAGTACCCTGTTTCGATTGTCGCCGGACGACCTCAGCAGCGAACCCGGCAGGATCCTGGCACTCATTCATCCGGATGAGCGGGATTCCCTGCTTGATTCGGCCAGAGCTGCGCTCAACACCCTGGAACCCTGGGTATACGAATACCGCATTTGCCATCCGGATGGTGACATCCGCTGGCTCCAGATCAGTGCCCTGACGGAGTCTGCGGAAGAGGGCGGCTTGACGGTCTATGGCTTCATCAACGACATCACCCGACTCCAGGCTGAGCAGGACGCCGCCCATGAGTTACAAAACCGTCTCAACAAGGTTGCCCTGCGGGTTCCGGGGGTTATTTTTCAACTGGATCGACTGGGTGACAGCCGACTTGCCATGCCGTATGTGAGTGATGGCCTGATGACCCTGGTGGCCGGCATGTTGCCGGGTCAGTTGAGGGACGACGCCTCGCCCTTCCTGAATCTGTGTCACCCGGATGACCAGGCCGGGTTGCGGCAATCCCTCAAGTATGCCCTGGATCATTTGCACCCCTGGTTCCATGAATTCCGGATTGTCTGTCCGGATGGTGACGTGCGCTGGCTGCGGGGCAGTGCCTCACCGGAAGCCAATGCGAACAACGGCGTGACGGCCTACGGTTTTTTGACCGACATCACCGAACAACAACTGGCACAACAGGCAGTCGATGAACTGCAAAACCGGTTCAGCAAAATTGCCTCACGGCTGCCGGGTGTGATTTTTCAACTGGAACACCATCCTGACGGGCATACCCTGATGCCTTACGCCAGTCAGGGGGTTGACCTGTTGCTGGGGGCGACCGATTTCGAACTACGGGGCAAGCCGGATGCCGCCTTTAATCGGATTCACCCCGAAGATCGCAAAACCCTGCAGGACTCGTTGCGGCGAGCCGCCAGCCTGATGCAGCCCTGGGCAACCCGGTTGCGGACGCTCTGGCCCGACGGTTCCATCCGCTGGCTACGAATCAACGCCACACCGGATCAGTCGCAGGATTCAATCATTTTCTGGTATGGATATGCCCAGGACATCACCGAAGAGTACCGGGTAGAAAGTCGCCTGCGCGAAACAGAGGAAAAACTCGGCAGCCTTTACCGCCTGTCGCCACTGGGCATCGCGCTGACCGACATGGCCGGCCACTTCATTGATTTCAATCCGGCGTTTGAGAAACTGTTCGGCTATACCACCGAACAACTCAAGGCACTGGATTACTGGGACGTCACCCCACGTGAGTATGAGCAGCAGGAGGCGATCCAACTGGAATCAATTGCCCGCTCCGGTGCCTACGGCCCCTACGAAAAGGAATACATCCGCAAGGATGGCGGCCGGGTACCGGTACGATTGAACGGGGTCATCATTCACGGGCGTGACGGTGAGACCTACATCTGGTCGATTATCGAAGACATGACTGAATCGCGGGCGATTCTCGATGAATTGAAACGATCCAATGCTGAACTGGAGCAATTTGCCTACGCGGTATCCCACGACATGCGCCAGCCACTCCGGATGATCGGCAGTTATCTGCAAATTATCGAACACGCCCTGACAGATACCCTGAATGATGAAATCCGCTCCTACATGCATTTCGCCATGGAAGGAGCCCGGCGCATGGAACAGATGATTCTGTCCTTGCTGGAATACTCCCGGGTCGGACGTGCGTCCGGATCCATCAATCCCATGAACAGCCACGAGGCTCTGGAGGAAGCTCTGCTGTATCTTGGCCCCGAGATCAAATCTTCCGGCGGGCAGGTCACGGTCAGCGGAACCTGGCCCCAAATCAGTGCCAGCCATGACGAAATGACTCGTCTGCTGCAAAATCTGGTAGGCAATGCCCTCAAGTATCATCCGGAAAATGTTGCCCCCCGCATTGAGGTGATAGCCTCCGGCAAACCGCCCGACCGGTTTCGGGTTGAAGTGCGGGACAACGGCATCGGCATTGATCCAACCCAGATGGATCGACTGTTCCAGGTATTTTCCCGCCTGCAGCCACGGGTACGCTACGACGGCGTGGGGGTGGGGCTGGCGTTGTGCCGCAAAATCGTTGAACACCACGGTGGTGTCATTGGTGTCACGTCCGAAGGTGAAGGCAAGGGAAGTATTTTCTGGTTTGAAATACCCGTCATGCCAGATCAGGCCAAACGCCCGTGAACAAGCCATTGCAACTGCAAACCATAGAAGCCACCCGCTTTCGGATCGGTGTACCGGTGCCATGGAACATCTACGACGCCCGGGGTTCCTTGTTGCTGCGTAAGGGTTTCGTCATCAATGACGAGCGTCAACTCGACATTTTCACCCGCCGCGAACTGTACATCGAGAAAAGCGATAACGATCCCAACGCCCTGCGGGTGGCCATGGCCAATGTCTCGGTCGCCCGCATGCTGGCAGAGGCCGCCGGACACCTGCGTGATTTGTTCAAACAGATTGAGCGGAACCCGCAATCCGGCGACGCCAGCGAAAAAACCCTGCTGATTGCCCGAATCCTTGCACTGGCCATTGAGGTAAACACCGATATCTGCCTGGCCCACATCTTTTTCAACAAATTCACCCACGACGATTATCCGCTCCAGCACAGCCTGGACAGTGCCATACTGGCAATTCTCCTGGCCCAGGCTCTGGAACTCCCACCTGCCGAAACCGAGCGAGTCGCCGCCATTGCCCTGACCATGAATGTCGGCATGTTGAGCCTCCAGGAGCAATTGCTGAAACGCTCCGACAAACTGACTGCAACCGAAAAAACCAGAATCCGGCAACACCCCGAAGCCAGCGTCGAGCTGCTACGCAAGGCCGGTATAACCGATGACTACTGGCTGGCCTGCGTGCTGCAGCACCACGAGAAAATCGACGGCTCCGGCTATCCGTCCGGATTGAGCGGCCAGGATATACCGGAAGGGGCGCAGATCGTATCCCTGGCGGATCGCTACTCGGCCTGCCTGTCACCTAGACGTTACCGGGCTGGCATGCTGGCAACTGAAGTCATGCGGGATTTGTTCATCAATCAGGCCAGCAGCATTGATGTCTATCTGGCCGGTCAACTGGTCAAAATTCTGGGAGTTTACCCGCCGGGTACGTTCGTGCGCCTGCAAAATGGCGAGGTGTCCGTTGTGGTGCGGCGCGGCAAAACCGGAACGACGCCCCTGGTCATCTCTTTCATCGCCCCGCGTGGTGGTCACCTGACCTATCTGATCAAACGTGACACCCGCGAGAAAATTTTTGCGGTGCGCGGCGGGGTACGGGTGGAACAAAAGGACATGCCCTACACCATGCAGCAGTTATGGGGCAAACAGGCAGAACTGCAAGGGTGAGTGGCGCGGCCATCGTGGCCGCGATGAATGGTGAATGGTGAATGGTGAATGGTGAGTGGTGAGTGGTGAGTAGTGAGTGAACACTGCCCACTGCCCACTGCCCACTGCCGTCAGGCCTGGCTGAATCAGCGGTTCAATCAGTCGGTTTCCTGCGGGAACGTAGCCGTCTGACCGGATGTTGCCATGTCCGGATTCCACAATTTGATGCCGTCCATAGCCCGGGAAACAACCCTGCCACGCGATGAGCAGACCAATTCCTCTACCGCATTGCGGTGAGCCAGGACATGGGTCAGTGCCGTGTTGGTGCGTCGATCCCACCAGTGAATCATGCCGTTGCGGGTACCGAACACCAGTCGTTCCCGGCGGGTGTCACTGCAAAAGGCCGTCAGGTCGCTGTCGAGTCGGATCAGGTTGGTCAGCAGGGTACCCTTGAGCGGGTTCCAGGCCTCCACGCCGTGTACATCGTGATAAACCACGACCCGACCATCGTGACTCAGTCCAAACAGTGATTTTTCGGTTTTGAGTTCCATTTTAGCGAGGGACTCCAGTGTTTCCGGGTTCCATAGCCAGATATCACGTCCGCCGACTGTTATCAGGCGCAACTGGCCAGCATCATCACGGACGAACGACAGAGCCACGGCACCTTCATGAGTAGCTCGCAGGATGCGGTTGGCGCGAGGTTCCCAGACGCCGAACGGGCCATCTGCCAGCCAGCCGATTCCGACGCTTCTGGGGGCAAAGGCCACCATTTTGATGTCGTGATCCTGTATGGGACGCTCGGCTACGAGCGTGCCACTGTCGGCAT
>CAIVXW010000173.1 GCA_903910005.1 uncultured Methylococcaceae bacterium | reverse complement strand
TCCTTTTGTGTTTGCCGCTGCTTCAATGAATCCAGGCTCAAATCCGGCTTTTTCGCGCTGACCGCAACCCGCAGGCGCACCTGGCTGGCGTGGTCGTCGTCTCCCTCACTCATGCCGCCCCACAGGGCGCGTTCGGCCTTGAACAGAGCCTGTTCCTGCAAGGGTTCAGCGGGATGCCGCGATTTCAGCAAACGCCACCAGAAACGTAACTGGCCACGAATCGAGGCAACCCGGACGGGCATATCCAAATCACAGGAACCGGCAGTCACCCCGCCGCCGTATATTGGAGTCAGGGTGGTGACTGTATAGGTCAGGGTCAGGGTATCCGCACTGGAACGGCTGACCGGGGTAAGGGGAGGCGGAAGGAAATCGGGGTGACGTACTTTCATGAGTATCTCCGTATTACGGCCTGGGTAAAACCACTGATAAGTATGCGGACTGTATCACTTTGGCCGATTATAAAAAATCATCAATCTGGATGATTTTTGTGGAAATAACCAGCGAATACTGCTTCGGGATGAGGGGTGAGCTAAAACCCGTTCGTGTTGAGCGTGTCGAAGCACGGGCCGACGGTTAATTCATCCAGACAGTCCTGTAAGCGTCCACGCAAGCTGGCCAGGGCATGACGGTCAGTGACATGGCGGCGGTTTTCACCGGAAAGGGTAGCAAGGTTGGCCGCGAGGTGGTGTTCCATTGGCTGAAAGGCCTGGTTAATGATCCCGCGACAGGCATCGGCCAGTTCGGCTTCCAGATGTTCAGCGGTTCGTTCCACGCAGTCGTGAATGGCCTGAAGACGCTTGCGTTGGTCCGCCTCATGGCGGGCTTCTTCCTCGCAGGCCTGATAGTAGTTGCGGATACTCAGGGCCGTATCAATGACCGGGCCGATGAAGGGGGTGGCCTTGCTGAGTGCGCTGCCTACCCGACCGGCAATACGCTCCATGCCCACCTTGCCAATGCCGCGCATCAGGCTGGGCAGTGTGTCCTTGACATATTTGAGCGTGACCAGCACGGCGGCACGGGTGGCTTCCTCCACCGCTTCGGCACTGAGCCGGGCCGCTGCCGAGCTGACCATCGACGCGGCACTGACAAAACCCGTTGCGTCTGCTCCAGCCTGTCGGCCTGCGCCGTTGTCCCCATCCATCACGCCCGGTTGCGGGCAGGTTATCCGTAACGATTCGCGGGCCGCCAGGGTCTGGCCCCAGCGCCCGAGACTGGCGGCTACCTCGTTCATCTCGCGTTCGAGTGCCACAGAGGTCATTTCCAGCGCTTCATTGATTGCCGCCTGGATACCGGTTTCATTGGCGTTTTCGACCGCCACACGCAATCTGGAACGAAATCCGTAGATGATCCGCCGCATGGCCGCCAGCACACTCTGGTGCGCCCGTGCCTTTTCGCCGTCCACGGCCGCCTGGATTTCACCCATCAGCCGAATATCCTCTCCGGTGGTGCGGACTTCCAGTGCGTTCAGGGAGGCGTCGATCAGGCGAACCAGCCGCTGGCCGAGTACCCAGGCAATATCCTGGCTATCGGTCTGACGAATGAACCGGGCCAGTTCCCGTTCCAGGCCTGCAATGCCGCTGGTTGCCACCAGCCTCGATTTACCTTCCAGCTTGCCCTTCAGTGCCTGGCGGGCATTGACCCAGCGCACCGGAATCTGCTGCATGACTTCGGCTGAACCGACAGACTCAAGATGACTCAGTATCTGGTCGTAAATGGCCCGGTATTCCAGGGTACCCTCCTGATAACCATTTTTGTCGTTGACGATCACCATCACGCGCCGCCCCTGGGCATGAATGGCGAGAATGTCCTCATAGAGCGATTGCTCATCGAAGGTGCCATCGGTACTCATGACAAACAGCACCACCTCGCTCTGCGCCAGTTGCTGCCGGGAAATCCGCTCATGTTCCTCCGGGGCGTCGATACCCGGAGTGTCCAGCAGCGTCAGCCCGTTCCATGGATAGGGCGTCACCACGCTGGTTTGCGGACAATCGGAAACCGCCGCCCGTTCTTCTCCCAGCAGGGCATTCAGCAGGGTACTTTTACCGGCGTTGTAGATACCAAACACCATCACGGTAGGCTCGGCGCAAGCCAGTTTGTCGGCAAAGTGACGTGCTACCGTGTCGGTAGCGGGTTCCCCCGCATACTGCCGGAACAGTGGCAGTCCTTCTTCCAGCAAAGCGCGAATTTCATGCAGCGTCGTATTCATGGGCGTACCTCTTTTTGCAGTTGAGTTTCAAAGTGTTGCAATGCAGCAGTCAAATCATGGGCGGTTTTTTCCACCGGCCACAGGAATTGCTGGTCGAATTGTGGGAATGTTTGGGTAATGGCCTGATGTGCGGCGTGACCGGCAATTTCCAGGGCCACCTGGTTGATTTCCTGCAGGTTGTTGCCAACCACTACCGATTGCAGGCTATGCCCGTCCACCAGTTTACTCAACAGGGTGCCCAGGATACCGCCAAACACGCTGCCTACGGTTGAACCAATCGGCCCTCCCATCAGGCCCACCAACCCGCCCACTACCGTGCCTAAACCGCTACCAACTGCCTGGTTTCTGGTTTGTCTGGACACGCAAATATCCTCATGAATGTGGCGAAACTCAGGAATGGCGTTGAATTGATCAAAGCGAAGTGCCCCGGTCAGGGCGGTTTCGGCATGTTTCAGTGCCTCGGCCAGGGCTTTGGTGGTATGGCGGGTAACAATTTGCCGGGTGATGTCCTGACATTGCTGCACCAGTTGGCGCGTATCACTTTTGCCACCCTGTTGTCGGACGATATCGCCAATGGCCGGATCCAGTTCACACATGACCTGCCCGACGACGGCCAGCCGACTTTTCTCCAGACGATCCCGTTGCTGATTTACCTGCTCCAGCACTGTTTTGAGATCGTGCTGCAAGGTTCGGGTGGATAAGTCGCCCGCCAGAATCTGGTCAACGAAGCTACGCAGATTATTAAGGGGGGTTTCCTTTTTGAGGGTCACCCCCTGCTCGTGGGTCAGTTTTGTCATGGCTGCAAACAGGGATGATAAACCGCTGTCGTGCAGGGCTTGGGTAGCGTGCGGATAGGTTTCGGCATAGCGCACCGAAACCGTCAGCAGGTGGGTATCGAGTAACTGACGCGATTCTTCCCGGGCCTTGGCAATAATGTCCTCCTGTATACGGCTGGATTGCTCCTGCCGATCCCGGGCCGATTTCATCTGCAGGGTACGAACGATAGTACCCTCCTCATCTTCATCCAGATCCATGAAGTCACAGCGGGTAATCAGGGGCAGGAACGGTTTGCGTCCGCGTAGCAGCCCGGCAATTTCATCCAGATCACTGGCCCGCCCCGGCTGGCCTGAATTCATCGGATACAGAATCAGGTCAGCGGCTTCGGCATACTGTCTGGCCAGTTCACCGTTGGCTTCGGTTGCCGAGTGCAGCCCCGGCGAATCCACCCAGGTCAAGCCCGGTAACCGAAACCCCTGAATGGCAGATGTGGTTTCCACCACACCGACGGCAAACTTTCCGGCTTGCTTCAGGCGGGCTTCGCCCTGTTCCGGGTTATCCGTGGTACTGGCTTTCAGGAAAAAATCCGGAGCCTGGCCTTTGTTGCGGGCCGCCTCCACGGTCTGCGGATCGGGATCACTGCTGCCATAGGCGACATAATTGCCCAGTGAGCTTTTGCCCGCCTTGACCTTGCCATAGACGAACACCAGCAGCGAATCCCCAAAATCCTGCCTGAATTCGGTATTGCGTTCATGCTTTTCAACCCGGTGCTGCCATTCCACCAGGCGGGCAGCGATCTTGTGATCCATTTCGAGGGCTGCCAGACGCAGTGGATTGGAGTCGGCCAAAGAGTCAGCAGACTGGCTGACCGTCACGGACAAGCTAGCCCGCAATTGCTGCAGAGCCGCTTGCAGCCGTGCCTCACGCTGCTGCACATCGGCTTTGGCCTTATCAAACTCGTTACGCAACTGAAAAAGAGTGTCGAGCAGGGTATCGCGTGAGCAAACGGGTTTGCCAGCATGGTTCATGGGGAACTCCGGTAATCAAATCAGGTGGGGGCGAATGGATGGTTTGCCGGGAAGCAGGCGACAGGTCAGCCTACGCTCCCGGGAGTGGGTCAGAGACGGTCAATGGTATCGCGCAACCGCCGCAAATCAGTCGACTCGGCAGTGAGTCGGCCAATCTCCTGCCGCATGGCCAGGCTCGTCCGTGATGCTTTCAGATCGGGAATCAAATGGTGCAGCGTTTCGGCAGTACTCAAACCCTGATTCTCCAGAATGTGCTGCAGGTCAGAAAAATCGTGATGAAACCGGGTGGGTGGCCTGTCATGGCCAGCCAGTAATGAGCAGACTCCCTGCGTAGCGTAGCGAACCATCGCCTGGCGTTCTGTCAGTGCCTCCTCGCTGCGTCGGGCTTCACGCGCTTCCCGTGCGGCCCTCTGGCCTGCTGCTTCTGCTGCATGATCACTGCTGTCGTCACTATCACTGGAAGATACCGCTACCACCACGGTGGACACCGCCAGGGCAAACAGCGCAATAAGGGCACCCATAAAATACCTCATGAATTCAGGAATAAAACTGGTTATAGAACGCCATTTTGCTGTGCAGATGAGTCAGCAGGCGGGTGGCATCGTCCATGAAGTTACGCTCAAGTTGCTCGCGGTTACGCTGTAATTGCCGGATTTGGCCTTGACGCAGGGCGAGAGCCTGATCCACCGCATCGAGCAGACGTTGCCGACTTTCCCGGATACGGTCTTTGCGAAATGACTGGCAGATTGCACGCAGGGACGGATCGCCCAGGCAGGTTTGCAGGGCCGGAATACCGCTATGGTTGGCCAAAGCAGTTTTAGCCTGAAGTTTGCCCTTTTTGTAAGCG
Source organism: uncultured Methylococcaceae bacterium (assembly GCA_903910005.1). GTDB lineage: Bacteria > Pseudomonadota > Gammaproteobacteria > Methylococcales > Methylococcaceae > CAIVXW01. Next base: position 1,847 of record CAIVXW010000173.1, on the reverse strand, counting down.
GTAAAAGACACCTGAAAACAGCGCGGCTGAAAGCCGGTCAGACGATGAATTTGCGCCTGAACCCGGGCTTCTATCCGTGCCATGTCATCCTGACTGATGCTGTCCAGATGACTGAGTACCACCAGCAACCGGTTGGCCAGGGTTTGTCTGGCACCCGGTTGCTGAATCAAGCGGGCCAGAAACTCCATTTCTTCCCGGTGCAGTTCTCCCGTACCCGGATGGTGTACGAATAACAGAATATCGGCCTGATGGAGACCGGCCCAGGCTTCAGCATCGTCCTGAGCGGTGGCATCGAGACCGGGGGTGTCGATAAAGGTGAAATTGTGCCGGGTAAGGAACTGGTTTTGCACCGTGGTACGGGTTGCCCCGGTCGCAAACCACTCGGTTTCGAGCTGATCGGTCAGGGCATTAAGCAGCGAACTCTTACCCGCCTTGAGCAAACCGCAGGCAGCAATGCGAAGTTCATTGGTATGGGCTTGCAGGGCTGCGTTCAGTGTAGCCCACAAGGCATACCCTTCCGGCAGATGATGCAGCGAGGTTTGTAAGGTCGAATGGAGCATGATTTTTTTCCGGTAATCTGTGTTCATCAAGCAGGCACAACGGCTGGTAAATTTACCCTGCCCCTATCGTGTACTCAGTCGTACTGACATCGGGTTAGTTACATGTATCGGAAAGCAAGGCTTTGCTAGCCCCAATAACTGCGCCCACAGCAGCTCCGCTAACCACCGCAGAACCTGCACTGCACAGCGTGAATGCCGCAGGGGCTGCCACAAATTGTAGACCCGGGATAAGGGTTCCAACGGACGCACCAGCACAGGCAAGCATGGCACCTGCTCCGGACAAGACAAGCGTTTGTCGAACAATTTTTTTGGAACATGATTGTTGTACTGCAGCCTCTGCAGCACTGGTACTCATGGCACCAAAAGACAGGGAAACAATAAAAGTAATGGAAGATAAGGTTTTCATGATTTTTATCCTGAATAAGGCAAAGGTTACATAGGTTGGTGTACCGTCATTCCGGCAGGAGACTGGAATCCAGCGTCCAGGGCTGGCACGCTGGCGGCGACTGGTCACTATTCTCCTGTCACCAAGGCGGCATTACCCAGGGTAAATTTACCGGGTAAGCCCACCAATCGCACCTATCTGCGGTGCTTCCAGGCTTCGTAGTCGGCCAATTGTTGCTCAACCAGCACAAGGCAGGCACCTACTACCATGGCGTCATCCAGCAAACCGATCACGGGAAGCAAATCAGGAATGAGATCAATGGGGCTGAGTACATACAACAGGGCAGCGCAAACAGCGGCTAGGGCCCACCAGGGAATTTCGCGGTACGACCCTTTCCAGTAATCCTGAACCAGTGAAACCATCAGTTGTGCATCGCGGATAAAACGCTTGAGCGGGCCACCGTCCACGAACTTCCCCTTGATTTCATCGGCCCGGCCGATCACCTCCTCAATATCCTGATCAGTAATCCGGGCTGCATTTTTGCTCAGTTGGTCGTTGGCCTGTTTTTGCGAGATGTTCATGAGTGTGTTTCCTGGCTGTAATGAGTAAGAGTGCTTGTGAAAACGAGTCGTCCCTGTTCCTTCCTGTACTCCTGTCATCAAGGCGGCAGTATTCGGGGTAAATTTACCGCTGCCAGGCGACCCTCACGGCACCCGACAGGTAGGGCAGCAAGCCATCACCGCTATTTCAGGTGATGCTGGAATACCGGTGATGGCTCGCGGTCATTGTGCTTTTTCTTGCGGGTATAGCGGGTACGGTCACGGAAGCACACCGCCTTGTTGGCCGTGTGGGCATACTTGGCAACCGGATTGGTGCGTGTCGGTAAGGAAGGTTTGGGTGGT
>CAIVXW010000172.1 GCA_903910005.1 uncultured Methylococcaceae bacterium | reverse complement strand
TTGTAGATATTTGTCTGATGGAAACGCATAGTCGCGCATCTGTGCTGGCACGGGATCCAGAAAGAGGACTTCAGAAAGCCATTGCTCCAAATTTTTGACGGCAGAGGGAATACGCTCCCTGGACGCTTTGTGAGCAGCCCCGAAAGTCGCGGGACTGGTCAGTTGGGTGAAGATGGCAGATTGGTCAGTGCAGGTCACATGTGGCTTATTGTGACTCTTTGTAAAATTGTTGTACGCCACGCCAGCGTCGGTGCCTTGGCCACTGGAGGGTTGATCGAGGCTGTAAAGTGGAACGGCGGCCCCTTCATGCGTCAGCGTTTCCGCCGTGATGTGCAGTCCGTCCGCCCGCCGGGTCAGAGTCATGGTCAGTCGGTTCCATTCGCTGGTGTTGGTTTCGACGCCGAGGCCAAAGGATTCGCCTCGCTGGTAGATCAGGTCTTCAACCGTGCCGCGCACTACCCGATCGCCGCTTTGCACGGCGTATTGAATGGCAGACAACCGTTGTCCCTGGGCAAGCCAGGCCAGTAGACGGATTCCCTCGATGGCATTGCTCTTACCCGAGGCATTGGCACCGATCAGCACGGTCAGAGGGGCCAGAGGCAGCTTGGCTTGATGATAGCTTTTGAAGTCATTCAGGGTGATGGCGGTCAGCACGTTGTATCCCCTCGCTGCAGGCGGTTTCTTGTGGTTTGGTCGAAGGCCATCCGTCAAACCTCAACCTGTCTGAGTTTTTCGATCAAGTCGCCCCGGCGAAATGTAGCGGATAGCTGTTGCACGGAAATCTCCTGATTGCCATAAAGAGCCCTTAACGCGGTGTTGATGTCACGGCAGGCGGCTTGAAAGTACGCTTCCCCCTGATCTTCGACCCACTGCCTCGCCCCGGCAAAATTGCGATGGTCCAGCCCGCCCGGTGTTATGCCCAGGGCTTTGAGCAAGTGACGTCCCATTTGCATGGCGATGAAACACGATGCGTAGCGAACGAATAGTGGATCGTGTTCGTGTGGACGCCGCCTGTGATTCTCTGCGATTCGGTAGAGCAGCATGGCAATCACGACTTGGGTGCCATTCAGCGATTCCGTAAAAATGGTGTCGTAGAGCTTGCCGAAGTGTTCGCGAGTAAAGAATTTAGCCTGGTGGGGTGCTTGCCGCCAAACCGCCAGGATGGCCTCGGCCGCTGCCCCCGTTGTGATGTCGGTGGGTTTGGGTGTCGCATCCACCCGCTTGCGCCGGTAGGTGTAACCCAGGCCCTGAATGCTTTGTTCCAGTTGCTGCTGTCGGGCATCGTTGGCACGCAGGTCTTTCATGTCCACCGGGTTTTGGCTGTTGGTGGCATGGGTGATCTGCAGAACAATGTCTTCGTTATCCTTTGGTAATTTGTACAGTCGCACCAATACCGAGGCTTCAGGTGGCAAGGTCTTTCCGTCCCTCAGTAATTCTTCAGCGGTCAGGAAAATGGTCATGCAGGTTTGTGCACCGTTGACAATTTGCAGATTCTCGACTTTTATCTGGAAATCACTGCTTTGCAGTGCGTTATAGATAAAGTCATCGCATACCAGGGTAAGGCCATTATTGAAAAAATAAAAATTGGCAGGCTCATTCGAGCGCAGTGTTCTGCGAATACCTTCATTGACCCGGTTGCCATGCAATCCCGGGTAACGACGGATATTGCGTTCCATAAGTCTTTCGCCATGCGTCTTCATCAATGTGGCAATCTCGGACACGGGAATACGGCCAATGCAGACACGGCTGAAGTTCAAATCTTCAACCAGTGCTTTTCCGGTGAGCCGCAGTGTTTCGGTAACCGGTTTGGTACGCTGCAGGATGCCCACCAAAATGTCATGATTGGCATGCTCCCAAAGGACTTGATCGCCAAAATTCGCCCGGTTTATCGCCGCTTGTGCATCCATGTTCCACGTGAGGCCGTTATTACAGGCGATGGCTCGTACACGAGGGATAAAGCCGTCCCGGATTAGAGAACGGGCCTGTTCAACTTTACAGCGCAAACGGGTATTGATCGCTCCCAGATGGGTAGATGGATCGAAAATATGACGGATTGCGTTAATCATCGCCTCTATACCGTTCTGCTCGAAATTTGAGTTCCCTTCCAGATTGTTTTTATATTTCCCCTGAAACAAGGTGACTCCAAATTCACCGTCGATTTCCTCGGTGAGGTGTATCGCGTCGACGCCAAAATCGCCGCCACCGTCAGTCAGGCAGTCGAAGGTCTCGTCAACATCAAGGTCAAGCATGGTTTTGACGCAAAGATGAACAAAAGCCAGCGATTTCAGCCTCCCTGCATCATTGATACCCAGCTCCTCGCGGGCACGTTCTCTGATTTCGTCCTGAACACCTCCGAGACGTTGGTCGATGATTGATACATTTCGGGACGGTGCCGGTGACGCCAGCCGACATCCTGCTGGTTGCCTGGCATCCGGGACAAACCGCATGGCAGGTGGTTGGATTGGGGCAGGGCGACAGGCTAAACTTCTGCCTGGCCCTGCCCCTCCCTAAACCGCCATTTACGCCTTCATCCATGCATCGTGATCACGTCCCCTCGAACAGTACTGATACCCTGGCAGAACCAGGTTCCCTCAATCTTCTGCGCGGGTTGGGACTTTTGATTCTGCTGGGGGGGACGGTCACCATGGTTTTCAACCTGATGGCGTCATTGAGTCTCCTGGACAGACCAAGTCCCCCGGTCGCCATCCTGACAGGACTGGGCATGTTGCTGATGGTACACCGACGATACCTGCGGGCAGCCGCTCATATTTTGTGCTGGGGGCTTTTGTTCGTCAGTGTTCTGGGAGCCTACAAAACCCTGGGATTGAATGGGGCAAGCTGGAGTCTGGCGATCATGGCCATCATGATGGCCGGCTGGTTGCTGGGGCGAGTGATGGCTCTGTGGATGACCGCCGTTGCGACCGGGTTTACGGCCTATTTTTACTACCTGCATCTGGGTCACCACGTCTTCCGTCAGTCGTATCCGCTGAATGTGGCGGCAGTTACCCTGGTCGTCATATTGCTGGCAGCCGCCCTGATGGCCAGTGCTACCGCAAATACTTTCCAGAGGCAACTGAGACAACGGGCTGAATCGTGGGCTGAACTGGACGCGCTGTTTGACAGTACCGAGGATATTATCTGGTCAGTGGATGCACACCAGTTCGGATTGCTGCGTTTCAATACGGCTTTCAGCCGTTATATGGCCAACTACCGGGATGTCCGGGTTTACAAGGGCATGGTGCTGGCGGCGCAATTTCCCCAGCCAGCCGTACAGAGGCAGTGGAGCCAGTTTTATCGACGCGCACTGCAGGAAGAATCCTTCATGACCGAACTCATCGCCCTGGGGGACGGCCAACCCTACCAGGTGCGTTTCGGTGTCATGCGGCAGGGTGGCGAAGCTTTTGGCATCTCGGTGTTTGCCCGCTGTATTGCCCGGCAAAAAGCCTACGAGCAGGAACTGGCCCGCCATCGGGATCATCTGGAAAGTCTGGTGGAGGCACGGACGCATGAACTCACCGAAGCCCGTGAATCGGCTGAAGTGGCCCGCTTGCAGGCCGATACCGCCAACCGGGCCAAAAGCCTGTTTCTGGCCAACATGAGCCATGAGATTCGTACTCCGCTGACCGCCATCATCGGCTTCTCCGAACACCTGCTGGATACAACCGCTGACCCGGCTACCCGTACCCGGGCGGTGCAGACCATCCTCCGCAATGGCCATCACCTGCTGGAGCTGATTTCCAACATACTGGATATTTCCAAAATCGAAGCCGATCGGCTGGACATTGAATCGCTGCGGTTTTCGCTACCGGATTTTCTGGCCGACATTGACGCCCTTGGCGTGTCCATGGCCCAATCCCGGGGGCTGGGGTTTCATACCCAGGCCATTCCGCCCCTGCCCGATACCATCGAAAGTGACCCGACCCGCCTCAAGCAGATTCTGCTCAACCTGATTGGCAATGCCGTCAAATTTACCGAACCGCCCGGCACGGTTCGGTTGATCGTCAGTTTTGATCCGCCACAACAACACCTGATCCTGACCGTACTGGATACCGGCATCGGCATGAGCCGGGAGGAGGTTGCACGTCTATTTCAGCCGTTCGTACAGGCCGATGTGTCCACCACCCGCCGTTTTGGCGGTACCGGACTCGGGCTCAGCATCTCGCGCGAACTGGCCCGGCGACTGGGTGGCGATATCGAGGTATTCAGTCTCAGCAAGGTTGGGAGTGAATTTGTCGTCATCATTGCAACCGGCCCGCTGGATACTGTCACCCTGCTGGAGCAACCGGCACAGTGTGTGACTTTGCATTCACGTCCGCAGATTGCCGGTTCGGCCCCTCTGGACGGACACATCCTGCTGGCCGAGGATCAACCCGATAATCAACAGCTTATTTCCCTGCTGATTCAGCGTACCGGTGCCCGCGTCAGTGTGGCGGCCAATGGCCAGGAGGCCGTGGAAATGGCACAAGGTATTGAATTTGACCTGGTGTTGATGGACATGCAGATGCCGGTCGTGGGCGGGCTGGATGCCACCCGGATGCTGCGGCTGACCGGTTTTGATCGACCTGTGATCATGCTCACCGCCAATGCCACCGAAGCGGATCGCCAGGAAGCGTTTGCAGCCGGGTGTAACGGCTTTCTGACCAAACCGGTCAATCAGGCCGATTTTTATGCCACCCTGGCGTTATATCTGACCCGACAGACCCGTGGCAACAAGGTGTCGGCCCCGGCAAACAGCATGGACGATGATCCGGCCTATCGCCAGCTCAAACAGCATTTTTTTCAGGAATTACCCGGTCGCATCGACGAACTGATCCAGGCTTTCGGCCAGGAGGACTGGCCCACCCTGCAGGGAAAACTGCATCAACTGAAAGGCATTGCCGGTAGTTTTGGTTTCCCCGATACAAGCCGTATCGCCGCTCAACTGGAGCATCAACTCCGTGAGGGACAACGGCAGGAACTGGCTTCCGGGCTGGAAAGACTCCGGCAAAGCCTCAATGGCTGAGCGACGCCGGATGACCGGTCTGCCCGGAGGTCGACAATTTTTTGTGCCCGGAAAGGGGCGGGTCGATTGAATGGCTCAGGCAAACCAACGATAATGGTAAAAAAACAGCATCGCTCACCCTGATTGCCAAGTCTCCATGTCTAACCCATGCGTCAACCGGCCCTTTTACCGGCTCCTGCTCATACCCTTCGGTCAAATCGCTCTGTGCTGCCCTGAACCGGCCACCGGCTGGAGTGTATCCGTGTGATTGAAGAAGATATTGATGCCGAACTGGTTCAACGGGTTCAGCGCGGCGATAAAAAAGCCTTTGACGTGCTAGTATCCAGGTATCAGTACAAAATTACCCAACTGGTCAGCCGTTACATCAAGGATCCACACGAAGCCCTCGACGTGGCCCAGGAATCCTTCATCAAGGCGTACCGGGCATTGCCCAGCTTCAGGGGCGAGAGTGCCTTCTATACCTGGCTGTACCGCATCACCATCAATACCGCCAAAAACCACATCGCCACCCGGGCGCGTCGCCCCTCGGACGGTGAGATTGATGTCGAGGAAGCGGAACAATTTGAATCAGGTTCCCGTCTAAGAAACCACGAAACCCCGGAGGGGTTGTTGATGACCGAGGAACTGGCTGAGATTATCCAGAAAGCACTGAATGATCTGCCGGATGAACTCAGAACCGCCATTACCCTGCGGGAATTTGATGGGCTGAGTTACGACGAGATTGCTGAAGTAATGAGTTGCCCGGTGGGCACGGTACGATCGCGCATATTTCGTGCTCGTGAGGCCATCGAAAAAAGGCTGAAATATTTATTTGCATGAGGACACTGCCATGATTGATGAAAAACGTGCAGAAAATCTGTCTGCCCTGCTCGACGGTACGCTTGGGTACCCTCAGGCCCGCAAACTGTGGAAACAGATGGAGACCGATGCTGAACTGAAAGCGCAGTGGGATCGCTACAACCGGATAAGCTGTCTGCTGGGCAGCAACCCCGGCGTGCTGCCTGATCCCGGCTTTGCCGCACGGGTGAGTGCCGCCATTGCCCATGAACCTACCGTACTCGCTCCGCATGCCATACGGCGTCGGGTGACCGAGCGGGTTCTGTCAACGGCCCTGGCGGCCAGTCTGGCTATGGTCGCGGTCGTTGTGGGTAAATCCATGCTGAATCCGGGTACCTCCGGAAACCCGTTACAGGTTGCCCAGGCCCGTTATGCCCCACTACCGACGTCGACCCCTGTGGCCGAGGTGGATGCAGACTTCCAGAACTACCTGGTAATGCATAACGAAACCGCCTATCTGGCCGGTGCCCAGGGTCTGCTGCCCTATGCACGGGTCGTCAGTGTACAAACTGACCGCTGACCCTATGTCACACCAACCCAATGCTGGCTCCGGCCAGCCTGTTGTGTCGATGGCGCGAGTCAGGCGTTCGCTCCTGACTCTCGCGGTCAGCCTGAGCATCATCAGCTTCGGCGTTGCTGCTGCGGAACCCTCTGTCAGCGAACCACCGGCTGATGCATTGAACTGGCTGTCCGGGATGCGCCAGGCCGCCAGCAAACTGAGTTACAAGGGAATACTGGCCTTTTCGAGACACGGCCAGGTGGAAAGTTTCCAGTTGTTTCATGCCGTCCGTGAGGGAGTTGAGCATGAACGCCTCATTTCAATGAACAGCCCCTTGCGGGAAGTGGTGAGAAACGCCGAGAAAGTAGTGTGCTACTACCCGGACACCCAGACCGCCTACGTGGAAAACAAACCCTCCCGGCATTCGTTATTGCTGGATTTTCCCGAAGACCTCCACCAGTTGACCCGTTACTACCATTTCAGCCTGCAGGATCAGGCCTACGTTGCCAAGCGGCTGGCCCGCATCATCAGCATCACCCCCCGCGATGACTACCGTTATGCCCGCCGAATCTGGCTGGACGTGGAATCCGGCCTGCCGCTCAAGTCTGAATTGCTGGATGAAACCGGTGCCGACATCGAACAGATGGTTTTCTCCACACTGGAATTAACCGCCGACCTGCCACTGCATGAACTGGAAGCCAGCATTCCGGACACGTCGGTCAAGTGGGAAGTCAGCCAGCAGCGGGAGATGTTGTCTCCGGCCTCGCTGGAGTGGTCACTTGAAGGGGTGCCGGAAGGCTTCAGGATCATTTCCTACTCACGCACGAAACGTCCGGGCAACCCCGTGCCACTGGATCATCTGTTGTTGAGTGACGGTCTGTCTTCAGTCTCCATCTATCTGGATGAAGGCAAGTCAGATACACTCAAGTCTCATCCGCGCAAAATGGGAGCCTTTAATATGGCTACCCGCAAGGTTGGAACCTATCAGGTTACCGTCATGGGTGAGGTTCCGGAGCGGACGGTTGCCGTTATCGCCGAGGGGCTGCACCATCAGGAAAAAACCCTGCATGATTGAGGAACGGGGCGTGGTTGTGGACGTGTCCCCGGAGGAGGGAACCGTTGTGCTGGAAAAAACCCCCGGGGGGAACTGCGGAACCTGCGCCGCCCCCTGTTTGGCCCTCAGGGCCGGGTACGCGGCAAAAGGGCGTTTATCGCTCAGGGTCGCGTCGCCGGATTCGTTCAAACCCGGAGACCGGGTTGTGATGGGTCTTGCCGAAACCACCGTCCTGACAGCCGCCATCAGGCTTTATCTACTACCCGTAGCGGGATTACTGCTGGGGGCACTGGCCGGTCACCAGGTCGCCCAACTAACCGGGTGGGCCGATGATGCGGCCAGCGCGGCAGGTGCCCTGGGCGGTCTGCTGCTGGTTCTCCGGGCAATCCGGTCGGTTACCGGAAAAAACCGGGCCGATGAGGTTAGCTCCATCGTTGTTCGCCGCATCCCCTGAATCACCGGCCGTTCCGATTCAGCCATATACCCACCCGGCGGTGACGCAACCGCACGATTGAATTCATCCCACCTGAACATTGAGAGTTTCTACATGCGCATCGCCAAGTATGCTGCACTCGCGTTTTGTATTTCATGCCTGACCGGTCTGCCTTTACAGGCCCAAGCCCAGTTGCCGGATTTTACCGTTCTGGTCGAACAGAACAATTCGGCCGTCGTCAACATCAGCACCACCCAGAAAGTTGAAACCAGCCGACCGGAGGTTCCCGAGGGGTTCGAGGTGCCGGAGGGAGTCCCTTACGACGAATTGTTCAAGCACTTTTTTGGCGAAGGCGGACAGGGCGGCGGCCATCCGCCCGCCGAGGCCAAGTCACTCGGATCAGGTTTTATCGTCTCGGCAGACGGTTATGTCATTACCAATCACCATGTCATCAAGGATGCTGACGAAATCGTGGTCAAATTGCAGGATCACCGCCAGTTACTGGCCCGGGTCGTGGGATCGGACAAACGCAGTGACATTGCCTTGCTCAAGATAGAGGCCAGTGAGTTACCGGTAGTCCGGATGGGTTCTGCCGACAAACTCAAGGTAGGAGCCTGGGTACTGGCCATCGGCTCGCCGTTCGGTTTTGACCATTCAGTCACGGCCGGTATCGTCAGTGCCAAAGGTCGCAGCCTGCCCAGCGACAATTACGTGCCCTTCATCCAGACCGATGTAGCCATCAACCCCGGTAACTCCGGCGGTCCCCTGTTCAATCTGGACGGTGAGGTCGTGGGCGTCAACTCGCAAATCTACAGCCGAACCGGCGGATTCATGGGGTTGTCCTTCGCCATCCCGATTGAAGTTGCCATGCAGGTAGTGGATCAACTCAAGAGCCAGGGCCATGTGACACGCGGCTGGCTGGGCGTACAGATTCAGGACGTGACCCGCGAGTTGGCCGAATCCTTCGGCATGAAAAAACCGGAAGGTGCCCTGGTATCGCGGGTTCTTGACAAAAGCCCGGCAGAAACCGCCGGCATCCAGATTGGTGACATCATCACCGAATTCAACGGCCAGGAAATCGTATCATCGGCTGACCTCCCCCCCCTGGTTGGCAGAACCGGCATCGGTGCCACCGCCCGCGTCAAGGTCATTCGTGAAGGCAACCACAAGGAACTCAGCGTCAAGATCGGAGCCCTTTCCGACCAGGACGAACCGGTTGCGAACAACACTGAAAACGACAATGGCCCACAAAAAGTCGACCGTCTCGGACTGGCAGTCACCAACCCCACCCGGGAACAGCGGGAACAACTGGAACTCCCGCCCCAAAATGGTGTGCTGGTACAAAACGCAGCCCCGGGAGCAGCGGTGGACGCCGGAGTCCGTCGGGGTGACCTGATCGTTCGCATCCAGGATCAGACCATCAAGGATGTCACCCACTTTGACAGCGTGGTCAAGGGTCTCAAACCCGGCAAATCCATCGCCCTTCTGGTACACCGTAGAGGCAATGCCTTGTTCCTGGCA
>CAIVXW010000171.1 GCA_903910005.1 uncultured Methylococcaceae bacterium | reverse complement strand
TATTAAAAGTCAGTAGATGCAGGTAGGTTTGCGCCAGGTCGTTGTCAAGCAATGCCTGTCGTACCGCCTGACAGGTTTCCTCTCCCAGTAACCGGGCCAGTGTGTGTCCCTGCCAGGCCTCATCGGCCACCCCGAGGAGGGTGGAAAGATTGGCACTGTATTGACGGATGCAAAGTTCGGGTTCCGTCACGATGACCAGTGCCCCGTGGGGCTGTATGGCCTCAATGTATTGTATGGGCTCCCGGTCGCAATTGCTGAGATCTACCGGTTGTTCAGACACCGAATCCGCCGGGTGGGGCGTGTTGTCGCGGGCAAGGATGAAACTCATGGAGGGTTAGCCTGGCAAGCCGAGCAGCAGTTGTCGCAACGCCCGGAGCGTGGCCTGCATTTCGGTATGAACCTGGGCCAGTTCAGCTTCTGGCCATTCATCGGGATGGGAATGTATCCTGAAATGCAGTTGGGTGACCGCCTCGTGCAAGGGAAACAGGCCCAGGGTGTGGGAAAGCTCTTTTAGGGTATGACTCAGCATGTCGGCTTCGGCGTGATTTCCTTCCGTCAGGCAGCGTTCCAGTTGCCGCAGATCGTCGGCATGCTGGGCGACGAACAGCCGGGTCAGTTTGATGTAAAGCTGTTCGTCGTTGCCAAGTGAGGTCAGTGCCGCCGACAGATGGGGGATGGATTCCTGGAATGTCCGGTTCATGTTAATGAGGGTGGCCAGTTGCAGTCCCGGGTCGTCGCCCGGTTGCGGTGCAGCCAGCAGAATGTCGGATTTGTGCGGCAGGCTGTGCAGAATGGTGCTGATCAGCAATTTTTGATTGATGGGTTTGCTGACGTGGGCATTCATGCCGACCTCCAGGCAGGCTTGCCGATCGGTACTCATGGCATGTGCCGTCACCGCGATGACAGGGACGTCGACCAGTTTGAGATCCTGCCGGATCCGCCGGGTAGCGGTATAGCCATCCATCACCGGCATCTGGATATCCATCAGCACGACATCCCAGGTATTTGGTGCTGCCTGTTTGAGCATTTCCACGGCGACGGCACCGTTTTGAGCCAGACTGACCGTCGCGCCGGCCTTTTCCATCATGGCCCGGGCAATCCGGTGGTTTATTTCGTTGTCTTCCACGATCAGGATGTTCAGCCCGCTCAGTGGTACGGCGTCAACGATCTGAATATCGTATTGCCGCAATATGCTGATGGTGGCCAGCTCGAAGGGTAGCACCAGGCTGAAGGTACTGCCCTGGCCGGGAACACTGGTCAGTTCAATGCCATCGCCTCCCATCAGTTTGACCAGGTGCCAAGCCAGGGCCAGTCCCAGGCCGCTGCCCTGATGATGCCGATTGTCGGATGGATCCAGTTGTTCAAATGCCTGGAACAGACGGGCGTGATCGTCCGGATGAATGCCGGTGCCTGAGTCACTGACGCTGAAGCGAATCCATATTTGACCGTCCGGTTGGTGGCGTTCCTGTTTAATCTGAACTGAAACCTGACCCTGCGGGGTAAATTTGACGGCATTGCCGACCAGATTCAGCAAAACCTGGCGCAGGCGTTGGGCGTCACCGATCAGATAGGCCGGTAATTCCGGTTCGACACGGATCAGCAGCGTCAATCGTTTATCAAGGGCTTCGGTTTTGACGACCTGAATGATTTCCTGAATGAGTGCCCCCGGATTGAAACTGACCGGATGCAGCATCATGGTGCCGGTTTCAATCTGGCAAAAATCCAGGATGTCGCTCAGGGTGGTCAGCAGGCGTTCGCCGGAGTGATGAATCTGCCGGAAATAGTCCCGGGCCAGTATCAGCGATTCGGTGTCCCGGGCCAGGTGACTCAGACCAATGATGCCGCTGAGTGGCGTACGCAGTTCATGCGACATGTGGGTCAAAAACCGGTCACGCACCTGCAGTGCCCGTTCGGCGGTCAGACGGGCTTCCGCCAGTTGTTGCTCTATGGCGGGGGTCTGCACGGGTTCGCAAAAATGGCCCAGCAAAAATGCCTGGTCGGCATGGATCAGCCGCTCAAACCGGATGGTCACCGATGCGGAATGCCCGTTTTCCGTGCCGAG
>CAIVXW010000170.1 GCA_903910005.1 uncultured Methylococcaceae bacterium | reverse complement strand
GTCATCGGTGCCAACCCGACCGATGGTCACCCGGTGTTTGGCTCGCTGATGAAACGCCGCATCCGCGAGGGGGCAAAGCTGATTGTGGCTGATCCGCGTGAGATTGATCTGGTCAGATCGGCCCATGTCGAGGCTGATTACCATCTGAAGCTGAAGCCCGGCACCAACGTGGCCCTCATCAATTCACTGGCCCATGTCATCGTAACCGAAGGCTTGACCGACGACGCGTTTGCCAAGGCCCGCTGCGAGGTGGATTCCTACGAGAAATGGAAGACCTTCGTCAGCCAGCCGCATCACTCACCCGAGTCCATGGAAGCCGTCACCGGTGTTCCGGCCGACCAGGTGCGTGCAGCGGCCCGTCTCTACGCCACTGGCGGCAACGCTGCCATTTATTACGGCCTTGGGGTAACCGAACACAGCCAGGGTTCAACCATGGTGATCGGCATCGCCAACCTGGCCATGGCGACCGGCAACATTGGCCGTGAAGGGGTAGGCGTCAATCCGCTCCGGGGCCAGAATAATGTGCAGGGTTCCTGCGATATGGGTTCCTTCCCGCATGAACTGCCGGGCTACCGTCACGTATCGGATGGCGAAACCCGCAAGCTGTTTGAATCGGTCTGGGGAGTCACCCTCGAAGCCGAACCGGGTCTGCGCATCCCCAACATGTTTGGTGCGGCCCTTGAAGGCAGTTTCATGGGACTTTACTGTGAAGGCGAAGACATTGCCCAGTCAGATCCAGACACCCAGCACGTTCATGCCGCCCTCCGTAAAATGGAGTGCGTGGTGGTTCAGGACCTGTTCCTCAATGAAACCGCCAAATTTGCCCACGTATTTCTGCCGGGGGCTTCCTTCCTGGAAAAGAGTGGCACCTTCACCAACGCCGAACGGCGTATTTCGCCGGTCAGAAAAGTGATGCCGCCGCTGGCGGGTTACGAAGACTGGGAAGTGACCCAGATGCTGTCGAACGCACTGGGTTATCCCATGAATTATCACCACGCCTCCGAGATCATGGACGAAATCGCCAGCCTGGTGCCCACCTTTACCGGCGTCAGCTTCGCCAAACTGGACGAACTGGGCAGCATCCAGTGGCCGTGCAACGAACAGGCTCCCTCCGGAACACCCACCATGCACGTTGATGCCTTCGTGCGCGGCAAGGGCCGGTTCATGCTGACCGAATACGTCGCCACCGAGGAACGTAGCTCAAGCCGGTTCCCGCTGATCCTGACCACGGGGCGCATCCTGTCGCAGTACAACGTAGGGGCGCAAACCCGCCGCACCCAAAACAACGCATGGCACCAGGAGGATCGCCTCGAAATTCATCCGCACGATGCCGAAAACCGGGGTATCCGGGAAGGTGACTGGGTTGGCATCAGAAGCCGGGCCGGTGAAACCGTGCTTCGGGCCGTCATTACCGAACGGGTGCAACCGGGTGTGGTATATACCACGTTCCATTTCCCCGAATCGGGTGCCAATGTCATTACCACGGACAATTCCGACTGGGCCACCAACTGCCCTGAATACAAGGTAACGGCAGTACAGGTCACCCGGGTCAGTGGCCCCTCCGAGTGGCAACAGCAATACCAGGCCTTTACCGAGGAGCAGTTGTCACACCTCAGGCGGCGGGCTGAACCGGTCGCCTGATCCCTGACATGACGCTCCTGGCGGGTGAACTGGGGTGGCCTGCCTGGCAACAGGTTCCGGTTGAGAGCTGGCGTGGTCTGGATCATGCCAGCCTTGAGGACGCCGTGGCTGAAGAAGCTCCGGTGGCTCTGGTGTATAACGGGGAGCCACACGTCGTCATGCTGGCCACACCGCTTGATCTGGAAGACTTTGCCCTGGGATTCAGCCTGACCGAAGGCATCGTATCAAGCCCGGAGGATATCGAAGCCATACGGGTGTTCACCCGCAGTGAAGGACTGGAAGTGCGGGTACGCATACCGGTTGCCCGTTGCGCTACCCTGCCGGACAAGGGTCGCAACCTGACCGGACGCACCGGTTGCGGCCTGTGCGGGGCGATTACCCTGAGCCAGGCGATTCGCAAACCGCCGCCGGTGGGGCAAGGTGTTCAGGTAGCCGCAAGCGAACTGCTGTCTGCCCTGTCCGCGCTTGGGTCACGGCAGCGGTTGAACCAGCTCACCGGAGCGGTACACGCGGCTGCCTGGGCCATCCCCGGTGAGGGCATCTGCCAGGTCAGGGAAGATGTAGGGCGACACAACGCCCTGGACAAGCTGATTGGTGTCCTGGCCCGCAACCGTACAGACTTTGCCGGGGGCTACGTACTGGTGACCAGCCGGGCCAGCTTCGAGATGGTGCAGAAATGTGCCATGGCAGGCGTCACCCTCATGGCCGCCATTTCAGCCCCCACCGGTCTGGCCATTCGCCTGGCACGTGAATCTGGCCTGACCCTCATCGGGTTTGCCCGCGACAACCGCTACCTGATCTACAGCCATCCCTGGCGCCTGTTGCAGGCCGCACCGGTTTCCCGGCCCTCAAAATAATTCAAACACAACCCTGAGAGACCTCCCATCATGGAAACTGAACGACTGGTCAAAATGGCCAACGACATCAGCAATTTTTTCAATGCCGAACCGGATCGTGCCAGCGCAATTCAAGGCACTGCCGACCACATCAGAAAATTCTGGGAACCCCGCATGAGGCAGGGCATCATCCACTATCGCCAGTCGGGCGGTGCCGGACTGAGCGAACTGGCTGCACTGGCGGTCGATCAACTGGGCAAGGAAACCCGGGCCTCATAATCAGCGTCTGCCCATCATCTTTCCGCAGTATCCGGATCGCCGTGCAGGGAATCAAGCAGCCACGGCTGCCGGTTGTGCTGCCTCTTTTCCCGTATGAAAATTGAGGAATTGTATACATGCTGATCAAACTTTCCGGGGGCACCGTTTACGACCCGGCCCATGGCATCGACGGCCAGATCAGGGATATTTATATTCGTGACGGGCGAATCGTTGCAGAGCGAGCCGTAGCCGAAGACACGCCGGATCAGACCTTCTATTGCCGGGGCAAGGTCATCATGGCAGGTGCCATCGACATGCACACCCATATTGGCGGCGGCAAGGTGACGATAGCCCGTAATTTGCTGCCGGAAGATCACCGGGCTGATCCGGTTGCCCGGCGGGGACTGGAGCGGGCCGGTTGCGGTCATGCCGTGCCATCGACGTTAACCACCGGTTACCGCTATGCCGAGATGGGCTATACCGCCGGATTTGAGCCAGCCGTATTGCCGATGAATGCCCGTCAGGCCCACATGGAAATGGCAGACGTACCCCTGATGGATGTCGGAGGGTATGTCATGCTGGGCAGTGACGATTTTTTCCTGCGGCTGTTGTCATCAGGCGCGGATCAGGCACTCATCAATGACTATGTCGCCTGGACACTGCATGCCACTCAGTGCATTGGGGTCAAGGTGGTCAATCCGGGCGGAATCAGTGCCTTCAAGTTCAATCAGCGCAAACTGGATCTGGACGAGCGGCACACGCATTACGGCGTGACACCCCGAAAAATCCTGCAAACCCTGGCCCGTTCCCTCCATGAACTGGGGGTGCCGCATCCACTGCACGTTCACGGTTGTAACCTGGGCGTACCCGGCAACCTCGACACCACGCTGGCGACCATCAGTGGCATCGAAGGACTGCCCATGCACCTGACCCACATCCAGTTCCACAGTTATGGCACGGAGGGAGATCGCAAATTTTCCTCCGGGGCCGCGCAGATTGCCGAGGCCTTCAACCGGAACCGCAACATCACCATGGACGTAGGCCAGATCCTGTTTGGCCAGACGGTCACGGCCTCCGGTGATTCCATGCGGCAGTTTGCCAACGCACACCATGCCCATCCCGACAAATGGGTCTGTATGGATATTGAGTGTGATGCCGGTTGCGGCGTGGTGCCGTTCAAATACAGGGATCAAAATTTCGTCAACGCCCTGCAATGGTGTATCGGCCTGGAAATTTTCCTGCTGGCGGACGATCCGTGGCGCGTTTTCCTGACCACCGATCATCCCAACGGTGCCCCCTTCACCACGTATCCGCATCTGATTCGGCTGCTGATGGACAAGTCGTTTCGTAACGACAAACTGGCCAGCCTTAACCCGGATGCGGTTGCCCTGAGTACCCTGGGCAGCATCGACCGCGAGTACAGCCTTTACGAAATTGCCATCATGACCCGGGCCGGTGCGGCCCGACTGCTGGGCTTGCGTGACCGGGGTCATCTGGGCGAGGGAGCCGCCGCCGACATTACGGTATATACCGCACAGGACGACAGGGAAGCGATGTTCAGCAAACCGGATTACGTCTTCAAGGACGGCGAGCTGGT
The DNA here is from genome assembly GCA_903910005.1 of uncultured Methylococcaceae bacterium. Classification (GTDB taxonomy): domain Bacteria; phylum Pseudomonadota; class Gammaproteobacteria; order Methylococcales; family Methylococcaceae; genus CAIVXW01. Next base: position 1,580 of record CAIVXW010000170.1, on the reverse strand, counting down.
GGTAAGGCACGGCGAAATCATCAAGGTGGTCTGGGGTAATCTCCACACAGTCAGGCCTGAATTCGACCGGCCCGGTATTGAGCATCGCCTGCGTGATTATTTTGACCGCCATCAGACCATGAAAATGGACAACTTCATCATTCGTGACTGGGAAATCGAAGGGGACGGTCGCAGTAAAATCCTGGTTCACCCTTGCGGGAACTGACCGGGTTTCCCTGATTTCCATATTCAAACCGAAGCACGAGGAAAATCATGCACATCAACGGTGTCCAGATTGATGCCACCTTTGCCGAGGCCTTCCCCATGAAGGCCACCCGGGTCATCATCACCGCCCAAAATCTTGCCTGGGCTCATCATTCGGCCCGGGCCATGACCGGCTTTGCCACGTCCGTCATTGCCTGTGGCTGCGAGGCCGGCATCGAACGGGAACTGGAGCCTTCGGAAACCCCGGACGGTCGTCCCGGAGTATCCGCCATGATTTTTGCCATGGGCGGCAAGGGTCTGGCCAAGCAACTGGAAACCCGTGCCGGTCAGTGTGTGCTGACCGCCCCGACCTCCGCCCTGTTCGCCGGCATTAGCGAGGGAGATAAAATTCCCCTGGGCAAAAACCTGCGTTTTTTCGGCGACGGTTTCCAGATTTCCAAACGCATGGGCAACCAGCGTTACTGGCGGGTGCCTGTCATGGATGGTGAATTTTTGTGCGAGGAAACCACCGGCATGGTACCGGCCATTGGCGGCGGCAATTTTCTGATTCTGGCCGAATCCCAGCCCCAGGCCCTTGCCGCTTGTGAAGTGGCCGTTGAAGCCATGAAGAAAATCCCCAACGTCATCATGCCGTTTCCGGGAGGTGTGGTGCGCTCCGGCTCCAAGGTCGGTTCCAGGTACAAGGCTCTGAATGCCTCCACCAACGATGCGTTTTGTCCGACCCTCAAGGGCCAGACCAAAACCGAACTGTCCCCCGAAATCGAATCGGTCATGGAGATCGTGATCGACGGCCTGACCGATGCCGATATTCGCAAAGCCATGCGGGTTGGCATTGAGGCGGCCTGTAGCCTCGGGGCGGCCCAGGGAATCCGGCGCATCAGTGCCGGCAACTACGGTGGCAAGCTGGGTCCGTTCCTCTTTCACCTTCAGGAGATCATGGCATGAGTGCATTGAGTTTTACCCTGACCCTTGAACCCCGGCAGCGTCTGGATGTGTCCGCGCTTACGCCGGATCGACTGCAAGGCCTGGCGATGGATGCCATCGGGCGTCTGCCACTGCAATACGGCAATCGCACCCTGACCGTAGCGGAGGCCTTCCGGATTGAGGGCGACCAAACCGATGACCTGCTGTTCCCCAATGCCTCCGCCAAACTGGATCACGTCGGGTCTGGCATGACCCGGGGTCGAATCACCCTGCAAGGCAATGCCGGCAGCTATCTCGCCCGCCAGATGAAAGGCGGCTGCATCACGGTGCAGGGCAATGTCGATGCCTATGCCGCCTGCGAAATGAAAGGCGGTGAGGTCATTATTGCGGGCAATGCCGGTGATTTTCTGGGGGCAGCCCTGCCCGGCAACAGAAAAGGCATGGCGGGCGGT
>CAIVXW010000169.1 GCA_903910005.1 uncultured Methylococcaceae bacterium | reverse complement strand
CCAAGAACTTTGCTACCTGGGGCGGCGATTACTACGGTATGCGCTACAGTGCCCTTGACCAGATCAACAGCAAAAACGTAAAGAACCTGCAACCGGTATGGACGTTCTCTACGGGCATGTTGCGCGGTCACGAAGGCGGCCCTCTCATCGTCAACGATGTCATCTACATCCATACCCCTTATCCGCACAAAGTCTACGCCCTGGATCAGGCAACCCAGTCCGTAATTTGGGAATACAACTACACCGCCGATAAGGAAACCGATCCAACCCAGGTCATTTCAGTCATGTGCTGTGACGTGGTAAACCGCGGTCTGGCCTACGGCGATGGCAAAATTTTCCTGGCCCAGGGTGATGCCACCCTGGTGGCACTGGATGCCAAGACCGGTAAAATTGTCTGGAAAACCAAGAACGGTGATCCGAAACTGGGCATGACCAGCACCAACGCCCCCCTGGTCGTCAAGGACAAGGTGCTGACCGGTATCGCCGGTGGTGAATTCGGCGTCCGCGGCTTCCTGGCCGCCTACAATATCAAGGACGGCAGTCTGGCGTGGAAAAAGTACAGCATGGGTCCAGACGAAGATGTTGGCCTTGACCCCGAAAAAACCATGACCTGGACCGATGGCAAGATGGCTCCGGTTGGCAAAAACTCCAGCCTCAAGACCTGGCAGGGGGATCAGTGGAAAATCGGCGGTGGCACCACCTGGGGCTGGTACAGCTATGACCCTGCCCTGAATCTGGTGTACTACGGTTCCGGCAACCCCGGCACCTGGAACCCGACCCAGCGTCCTGGCGACAACAAGTGGTCCATGAGTATATGGGCCCGTGATGCCGACACCGGTGCTGCCAAGTGGGTTTACCAGATGACTCCGCACGATGAGTGGGATTTTGACGGCATCAACGAAATGCCGCTGATCGACCTCAAGATGAAGGACGCCAACGGCAAGGAACACGACAAACTGCTGGTACACTTTGACCGTAACGGCTTCGGCTATACCCTGGATCGTGTCACCGGCGAACTGCTGGTTGCAGAGAAGTTCGACAAGGCCGTTAACTGGGCAACCCACGTTGACATGAAGACCGGTCGTCCGCAGGTGTCTTCCAAGTACAGTACCGATCAGAACGGTGCCGATGTCAACACCAAGGGCGTTTGTCCGGCGGCTCTGGGCAGCAAGGATCAGCAACCGATCGCCTTCTCACCCAAAACCAACCTGGTTTACATCCCCGGCAACCATGTCTGCATGGACTATGAGCCCTTCGAAGTGGAATACACGGCAGGTCAGCCCTATGTCGGTGCTACCCTGAGCATGTATCCTGCTGGCGTGGACACCAAGACAGGCCAGAAGAACGGCTCAACCAACCTGGGTGCATTCACCGCATGGGATCCAACCAGCGGCAAGATCGTATGGTCGAAGGATGAACCCTTCTCCGTATGGGCCGGTGCTGTTGCAACCGCCGGTGATGTCGTGTTCTACGGCACTCTGGAAGGCTTCGTCAAGGCGGTTGATGCCAAAACCGGTGAAGAACTCTACAAGTTCAAAACCCCATCCGGCATCATCGGTAACGTCAACACCTGGTCTTACAACGGCAAGCAGTTTGTCGGTGTATTGTCGGGTCTGGGCGGCTGGGCCGGTATCGGCATGGCCGCAGGCCTTGAAGGTTCCAGCGAAGGTCTGGGTGCCGTCGGTGCTTACCGCAGCCTCAGCAACTTCACCAAGCTGGGCGGTACGTTCACCGTATTTGCCCTGCCTGGCAAGTAAGGTCATTCCGATCTGGCCTGATTCAGGTCAGGATTGACTGACTATACCCCGGTTAACCCAGGTTGGCCGGGGTTTTTTAGTAAAAATGCTTTGCGGTGAATATGTCAGGTCACGTCAAGAACACGCTGATATCCGGGCTTGTAGTGCTGGTGGGCCTGTCGAGTCTGTCGCTTCCAGGTGAAACGGCTGAATCAATCCTTAAAGTGTGTGCCGATCCGAACAACCCCCCCTTCTCCGACAAAAACGGTCAGGGGTTCGAAAACAGGATTGCGGAATTATTGGCCGCCGATAGCGGCAAGACGCTGGAATACACCTGGTTTCCGCAGCGTATCGGCTTCATACGCAATACGCTGAAATTCCCACTACCCAAGTCGCAGGGCAAGGGTTATAAATGCGACGTGGTCATTGGCGTCCCGACCGGTTATGAACTAACTGGCACCACCCGGGCTTACTACCGATCCACCTATGCCATGGTGTATCGTAAAGACCGACTCAACGACCTCCAGTCAGCCACGGACATTGACAAACTGCCGGACGGACTCAGGCAGACCCTCCGCATCGCCATGTTTGACGGAGCCCCCGGTACCAGTTGGCTCATGAAACACCAACTGATCCGGCAAGGCATTCCCTACCAAAGCATGACAGGCGATGCTGAAATCAATACCGCCCGAATTCTGGAGCGGGATTTCAGGGAAGACAGGATTGACCTGACCATCGTTTGGGGGCCGATCGCCGGTTACCTCCAGTCGCGGCAACCGGAGCTGCTCAACCTGTTACCCATGCAATCAGAGCCAGGCCTGCAACTGGATTTCGCCATATCCATGGGAGTCAGAATTCCCGATAAACAGCGCAAGCAGGAACTTAACGAACAAATTGCCCGTAATACAGACAAAATAAGGAGCATCCTCGTGCAATACCAGATTCCCCTCGTTGAGCCGGTCGCCTCCCGCGACGGTAAACAGTAAGAACACGCCCTTCAAAGAACTTTTTCGATATGCGTTTGTCACTTCCCTGCATTTTTTGATCCTGGTTTGCCTCAAATGGCTTGAAACGGCTTGCGCGGTTGCTCACGCTGGTAATTACCGCGAGTCAGTTAATTTTCAGTTACATTTTTGGGGTGGGTAGATGTATGGCGTAATAAAACGACATTTGTTTTAATACCATCCGACTGCGATCCGGCAAGGGTCGCTTCATTTTCATAAAAATAAGGAGAGAGTGGATGTCAAAAGGGCAAAACTTACAAGATCCTTTTCTGAACGCGCTTCGCAAAGAGCATGTCCCCGTGTCGATCTACCTTGTCAACGGCATAAAACTTCAAGGCAAAATTGATTCCTTCGATCAGTACGTGATCATACTCAAAAATACCGTGAGTCAGATGGTTTACAAACATGCCATCTCAACCATAGTACCTGCCAGACAGGTACGGCTTGCACACGATCCGGACGAGTTTGAGGGAGACGCTCCCTGATGTCGACGGTGCCCCGTATCGGGCAGTGGATCTGCCGGTTTGCAGTTCCTGTAACCCCCCTTGTTTGATCGTCCCGATACCGGAGAGAAGGCCATTCTGGTTCAGTTACTGACCCGGAATGAGCCTGCGCCCGACTCCATTGATGAACTGTGGCAACTGGCACTGTCTGCGGGAGCCAATCCCGTGCAGGTCATTACGGCCAGGCGGCAAACCCCCGATCCCCGCTATTTCATTGGCAAGGGTAAACTGGAAGAACTGCAACTCTCCATACAGGCACATGGAGCCGATCTGGTATTGTTCAATCATGCCTTGTCTCCCAGCCAGGAGCGCAACCTTGAAAACGAACTCAAGGTGCGCGTAGTCGACCGAACCGGTCTGGTTCTGGACATATTTGCCCAGAGGGCATCCTCCTTCGAGGGAAAATTGCAGGTGGAACTGGCTCAGTTACGCCACGCATCCACCCGTCTGGTCAGGGGTTGGACTCATCTGGAGCGGCAAAAAGGCGGTATTGGCCTGAGGGGACCGGGTGAAACCCAGCTCGAAACAGACAAACGCCTGATAGCGCAGAGGATACGCCAGATACAGAAAAAACTGGAAAAGGTAGACCGGCAAAGAAATCAGGGACGTTCGGCACGCCGAAAAGCCGATTTACCCGTGGTCAGTCTGGTTGGCTATACCAACGCGGGGAAGTCAACCTTGTTCAATCGAATGGCCTGCGCCAGTGTTTATGCCGCCGATCAGCTATTCGCCACACTGGATCCCACCCTCAGGCGGGTACAGTTGCCACAAAACCTCAATACCATACTGGCCGATACTGTAGGGTTCATTCGGGAATTGCCCCATGAACTGATTGCGGCATTCCGCTCGACGCTGAGCGAAGCAGTGGAATCTACCTTGTTACTGCACGTTATTGATGCCAGTGATGAGCACATTGATGACACCATTCGCGAGGTAGAACAGGTTCTGGTTGAAATCGGTGCCGACGAAGTGCCGCAAATTCAGATATTCAACAAAATAGACCAGATTGAAGGATGTTTCCCCCACGTTGAGCGTGACAAGGAGGGCAAAATTCGCAAGATATGGGTGTCCTCGCTGACCGGAGCAGGATTTGACCTGCTGGAGCAGACCCTGGTCGAGACCCTGAAAGCCGGAACTTTCAGGCACAAAATTCATCTTCCCGCAGGCCAGGGAAGTGTACGGGCAAAGCTCTATCAGTATGCGACGGTCCTCACGGAAGACGAAGATGGTGAAGGTGGCTGGAACATGGAAATCGAGATTTCCCCACGGGCATCCGCCATCCTGAATGAGATAAAAGTCCACACGGACTGATTTCTGCTGTTGCAATCCATAAACAAACATGAATAATTCAGGAGGCATAGAATGTCCTGGAACGAACCGGGTGGAAACAAAGACCCTTGGAGTGGGCGAGGTCAACAGGAAACTCCGCCTGATCTCGATGAAGTAATGAAAGACATCAACGCGGCCTTCGGCAGACTGCTGGGCGGATCAGATGGAGGGGGAGCAAACGGTGGAGACGGCCTGCCTTTCAAGGCTGGCGGTATTCTGGTGGGGGTCGCCCTGGTTATCTGGTCACTGTTTGGCTTTTATCTGGTCGATGAAGGCAACCGCGGCATCGTGACGCGGTTCGGCAAGTACGTCGATACCACACTGCCCGGCCTGCACTGGCGCATGCCCAGCCCGATTGAATCTACCCAGATTGTCAACCTGGAACAGCAGCGTTTTGTTGAGGTCGGTTACCGCTCCGGCGGGCGGCAGCAAGCTCTGGGATCCGTTCCCAAGGAAGCCCTGATGCTCACCCAGGATGAAAACATCATCGACATCCGCCTGGCCGTACAATATCAAATCAAGGATGGTAAAAATTACCTGTTCAACGTAGCCAATCCGGATGAAACCCTGAAGCAGGTCATTGAGAGCGCGCAACGCGCCGTCATCGGCAAAAACACCATGGATTTCGTGCTGACCGAGGGACGCGGCAGGATAGCGGATGAAATCAAGACCGAACTTCAGCAAATCGTTGATCAATACCAGATGGGCATACGCATCAGCAATGTCAGCCTGGTGGATGCTCAGCCTCCAGACGAGGTACAAAGTGCGTTTGAAGATGCCATCAAGGCACGCGAAGACGAACAACGACTGAAAAATGAAGCGGAAGCTTACGCCAACGAGGTGGTTCCCAAAGCCCGTGGCAGTGCCGCCCGCCTGCTGGAAGAAGCCGAAGCCCACAAGAGCCGCGTGATTGCACGGGCCGAAGGTGAGGCCGGTCGATTCAGGCAATTACTGGTCGAATACGAAAAGGCACCGGATATTACTCGACGCCGACTGTATCTGGAAACCATGCAGGAAATCATGGCGCAGACCGACACGGTACTGGTCGATGTTAAAAACAGCGGAAACATGATTTACCTGCCACTGGAAAAAATCAAACGGTCAGCCGGTTCGGTCACTAGCGTCAAAGATTATGACGGCACCGGAAATTCCATACCGGACAGCAGCGATAATGCCTCGAAGACAGCCCGGTCTGTATCCCAGCGCGGCCGCGAAGCCAGGGGGCAATAATGCTGAAGAATAATATAATCATCATGGGACTGGCGGCGGCGACTCTTCTGCTTGGAGCCAGTTCGGTGTTTACCGTCTCGGAAACCGAGAAAGCCATCCTGCTTGAGTTAAAGAAAATCGTTAAAACAGATTTCGAGCCGGGACTCCACTTCAAACTGCCATCACCTTACCAGGAGGTTCGCAAGTTCGATGACAGGGTATTGAGCCTTGAATCCAAACCTGAGCGGTTTTTAACTTCGGAAAAAAAGAACGTCATCGTCGATTCATTCGTCAAATGGCGCATCAAGGACGCCACCACGTTCTACAAGGCCGTATCCGGTGACAAGGCACAGGCCAATATCCGACTGGATCAGATTACCAAGGATGCCCTGAGAAGCGAGTTCAGCAAGCGTACCATACGTGAACTGGTTTCTTCAGAGCGGGGCCAGATGCGGGATGTCCTGCTGAAAGGGGTCAATCCGGTTGTGGAAGAACTCGGAATTGAAGTCATGGATATCCGGGTCATGAGAACCGATCTGCCGGAAGAAGTCAGTTCGTCGGTCTATCGCAGAATGGAAGCCGAGCGTGCCCGGGTGGCTCGTGAGTTTCGTTCCCGTGGAGCAGAGGCTGCCGAGCGCATCCGGGCCGAGGCGGACAAGCAGAGGGAAGTCATCCTGGCCGAAGCCTACCGCGATTCAGAATTGAAACGGGGTGAAGGCGACAGAACAGCGGCTGAAATCTATGCAGGAACCTACGGCAAAAACAAGGAATTTTTCGACCTGTACCGTAGCCTTCTGGCTTACAAACAGGTATTCAACAAGGAAAATAACCTGATGGTGCTGGAGCCTGATTCAGAGTTCTTCCGCTATTTCAAGGGAATCGGCAAATAACAAACCGGACAAACCATGTTGAGTCGTGATCGCTGGTTGCTCCCCGAGGGCATCGATGAGATGTTATCCGAAGAAAGCAGGCGCATGGAAATTCTGCGTCGGCGAGTATTGGATTTATTCGCTGTATGGGGCTACGAGCTGGTCATCCCCCCCTTGATTGAGTACATGGACTCGCTGCTGGCAGGTACCGGCGCGGATCTTGACCTGCAAACCTTCAAGCTGATTGATCCGGCCAGCGGGCGGTTATTGGGGGTACGTGCTGACATGACGCCCCAGGTTGCCAGGATTGATGCCCGCTGCCTTGCACATGATCGCCCCACCCGCCTGTGCTACCTCGGAACGGTACTACATGCCCAGGCCGATCATCTGGCCAAATCCAGAAGTCCCATGCAGGTCGGCGCCGAGTTGTTTGGCCACGCCGGGTCGGCCAGCGACCTTGAAGTCATCCGTCTGATGCTGGAAATGCTGACCCTGTCGGGAGTAGAGGATGTACACCTTGATCTGGGACACGTAGGCATTTACCGTGGACTGGCCCGACAGGCCAGTCTGACCAGTCAGCAGGAAGCTGACCTGTTTGAAATACTGCAACGCAAGGATCGTGCGGCCATGACCGATCTGCTGGCCGCACTTCCCCTGAAGCAATCCTGCCGGGATAATCTGGCTGCACTGATTGACCTCAACGGACACCAAAGCGTTATTGAGGTGGCCCGATCCCGTTTGATCGAACCGCCTCCGGATGTATCCCGGGCACTGGACGATTTACAGTGGCTGGAACAGAATCTCCGTACCCGGTTTCCTTCGCTTCCGCTGCACTTTGATCTGGCCGAACTCAGGGCGTACCACTACCAGACCGGGGTCGTGTTCGCCGCTTTTGTGCCCGGATGCGGTCGGGAGATTGCCCGTGGTGGTCGTTATGATGCCATTGGCAGCCACTACGGTCGAGCACGACCGGCCACCGGTTTTAGTGCTGACCTGCGGATTCTCCTCAATTTGATCCCCGCCCAAACATTTGTTTCTCCCGAATTGCCCCTGTTCGCGCCATGTGCAGATGATCCAGTTCTTGATGAGGCAGTGGCGACTCTCAGAAAGCAGGGAAAAATTGTCATCCAGGGACTACCCGGCCAAAATGGCGGAGCCCTCGACATGGGGTGTACTCACGCGCTGTCACGGCGCGGAAATACCTGGGAAATTACCGAAGTCTCCCGTCCGGATGGTTCCTGACGGGTTTAACAAACAAATCTCATACCACTCATAATAAAAACATGGGAAAGAACGTCGTAGTCATAGGCACCCAGTGGGGTGATGAAGGCAAGGGAAAACTGGTGGATTTACTGACCGAGCAGGCGGATGCCGTAGTCCGGTTTCAGGGTGGACACAATGCCGGCCATACCCTGGTCATAGACGGACACAAAACGATCCTGCACCTGATTCCATCGGGCATTCTCCGGGACGGAGTCGCGTGTCTTATCGGCAATGGCGTGGTACTGTCGCCCTCAGCCCTGTTGCAGGAAATGGCCGTGCTGGAAAATGCGGGTGTATCGGTCAGGCAACGCATTACCATCAGCGAAGCCTGCCCGCTGATTTTGCCGGTGCATGTTGCCCTGGATCAGGCCCGTGAGCGAGCCCGGGGGGCCAGTGCCATCGGCACTACCGGACGGGGCATCGGCCCTGCGTATGAAGACAAGGTATCCCGGCGCGGTCTGAGGGCGGGTGATTTGCGTAATCCCGCCGTGCTGGGCGAGCGACTTGCTGCCCTGATGGATTATCACAACTTCGTGCTGTCGGGTTATTTCAATCAGCCCACCCTGGATTATCAGCAGGTGCTGAATGAAACCCTTGAACTGGGGGAAAGCATCAAGCCGCTTCTGGGCGATGTAGCCGGCACATTGCACCGGTATCGGGAAGAATCACGCAATGTACTGTTTGAAGGTGCACAGGGAGCCATGCTCGACATTGATCAAGGCACCTATCCCTATGTTACCTCGTCCAATACCCTGTCAGGAGGAGCCAGTTCCGGCAGTGGATTGGGATTGCTGGATTTTGATTATGTGCTTGGAATTACCAAAGCCTATTCAACCCGGGTGGGTAACGGCCCCTTCCCGACCGAGCTGCACGATGAAGTTGGCAAACACCTGTCCACGGTCGGCGTCGAATTCGGGGCCACCACAGGCCGGGCGCGACGCTGCGGCTGGTTTGATGCCGTTTTGATGAGACGCTCGGCACGGCTCAACAGCCTGTCCGGTTTGTGCATTACCAAACTGGATGTGCTGGATGGATTGCAGCAACTGGCCATTTGCACCGGCTATCACCATGAAGGCAAACTCATTGATACCGTACCTTCGGGAGCCGAAAACTACGCTGCCTGCACCCCGATACTGGAATACTTGCCTGGATGGGAAGAATCTACGGCGGGGGTCACGTCTTACGCCGATCTGCCTGCCAATGCCCGGCGTTACGTGAGACGAATGGAAGAACTGGTGAAGGTACCGGTGGACATCATTTCGACCGGCCCTGACCGGAACGAAACCATTATTCTCAGACACCCGTTTGAGGCTTGAAGCGGACGCTATTGTCGATCAAACTGACACACAGGGATGTGTGCCGCGATCGCCATACACAGAACGAACAGCGAGTCGCTCTGCTGGCAACCAGCAAGACATACCTGATAAGGAAAGCGGGAAGAATCTATCGAAAGGGGATGGTGCCGAGGAGAGGACTTGAACCTCCACGAGTCGCCTCACATGTACCTGAAACATGCGTGTCTACCAATTTCACCACCTCGGCATTGAGGGGCCGACTACCTGAGTGCGGTAGCCGTTGAAAAGAGCGCGTATTATGCAAGTCGCCCCGATTCCTGTCAAGCCCTCTCAACCTGCCAGTGTCACCATTTTGCAATTCTACTGAAATCTGTAAACATGCCGACCTTACGGATTTCCTGTGCGGCCTGTAAACTTGCAGAACGCCCCCTGATACTCTCCGGCGATTTCGCCGCCCAAAACATCATAACGACTCAAGGAAAATACCATCAAGATGACTACCTCCGACGCTGCTACGGTTCGTGAATTCAACCTCAAGGACCCCTATGCCGAACGCGAAGCCGGGAAATACGAGCGGCCAATCCCCAGTCGGGAACTGATAATGCAGATACTGCAAAAGCAGGGAATCCCCCTCCGCCTGGACGAACTGGCTGACATACTGGGGGTTTTTGAGCCGGAGGATGTCGAATCGCTGCGCCGCCGCCTTAATGCCATGGAACGTGATGGCCAACTGCTGAAAAACCGGCGGGAGCGTTACTGCATCGTCAACCACCGCGATCTCATCACCGGTCGGGTCATCGGACATCCCGACGGCTTTGGCTTTTTACGACCGGATGAAGGCGGCGAAGACCTGTTTCTTTCCCCCCGCGAGATGCAGGCCCTGATGCACGATGACCGGGTGGTTGTCAGCATTCGCGGCATTGACCGGCGCGGTCGCAAGGAAGCCGGTCTGGTGGAAATCCTGGAACGCGGAACCCAGCGTCTGGTCGGCAAACTGTACCGGGAACAAGGTATCACCTTCGTGGTACCTGACAGCAAATACGTCTCCCATCAGATATTGATTCCCGAAGACGGCGAGTGCATCGCCCAACCCGGACAACTGGTGGTGACGGAAATCATCGAACATCCCACCCGCCAGCGCAACCCGATCGGGCGGGTTATTGAGGTACTGGGCGAACACATGGCTCCGGGCATGGAAATCGAAGTCGCCATACGCAGCTACGATCTGCCCTGTGTCTGGCCTGACGACGTATTGGCGGAAATTGCCGGACTGACTGAAGACATTCCCGAAGCCGCCCTTGCCGGACGGGTTGACCTGCGGCATCTGCCACTGGTCACCATAGACGGCGAGGATGCCCGCGATTTTGACGATGCGGTTTACTGTGAGCACATCACCAGGGGCTGGAAGCTCTGGGTCGCGATTGCCGATGTGTCACACTACGTTCGCCCGGGTACGGCCCTGGACAGCGAGGCCCGCAACCGGGGCAATTCAGTCTACTTCCCCGACCGGGTCATCCCCATGCTGCCGGAAATCCTCTCCAACGGCCTGTGTTCCCTCAATCCTGCCGTAGATCGTCTCTGCATGGTGGCAGAACTCAGCATTGATACGGAAGGAAAAATTTACCGCTCCAACTTTGTGTCGGCGGTCATGCACTCCAAAGCCCGCCTGACCTACACCGAAGTAGCCGACCTGCTGGCCAGTTCCAGTCGTGCCTTGCGTAACCGCTACCGGGACATCCTGCCGCATCTGGAAGAACTGCATGCCCTGTTCAGGGTGCTGCGGCGTGCCCGCGAGGAACGGGGCACCATGGAATTTGAATCGCAGGAATCCCGCATCATTTTCGGTGAGGGCAAGAAAATCGACATGATCGTGCCGGTGGAACGCAATGACGCCCACCGCATGATTGAAGAGTGCATGATTTCCGCCAATATCGCCGCTGCCCGCTTCCTGGCCCGCAAAAAAATCCCCTACCTCATCCGCAAGCATGAAGGCCCGACCCCGGAAAAACTGGCTGATTTGCACACATTTCTGGGCAAAGTCGGCCTGCGGCTGAGTGGTGGCGACAAACCCGAACCCCGTGATTACTATCAGGTACTCGACGCCATCACGGGCCGACCCGACGAACACCTGATCCAGACCGTGCTGTTACGCTCACTGACTCAGGCTGTCTACAGTCCGGAAACCGAGCAGGGCCATTTTGGTCTGGCCCTTGAGGCCTACACCCATTTCACTTCCCCCATCCGCCGCTACCCCGACCTGCTGATCCACCGGGCCATACGCCATGTACTGGAAGGCCGTAAAAAAGACGAATTTGCCTACTCCCAGAACGACATGCAGGTAATGGGCGAACATTGCTCCCACACCGAACGGCGAGCCGACGATGCCACCCGGGGAGTGATTGCCTGGCTCAAGTGCGAGTACATGCTGGATAAACTGGGAGAGGAATTTGCGGGCATCATCTCGGCGGTTACTTCGTTTGGCTTTTTCGTGGAACTACGCAACATTTTCGTCGAGGGTCTGGTACACATTTCCTCGCTCGACAAGGACTACTTCCACTACGATCCAACCACCCTGTCGCTGACCGGCAACCGAACCGGCATTCAGTACCGCCTGGGCGACAGCGTCAACGTGATTGTGGCCCGGGTCGACCTGGATGAACGAAAAATTGACCTGGAACTGGTCAAACCGGAATCCCGCAAGAAGTCACCGTCTGCCCCGGCCAAACGGGCTGACTCCATCGCAACGGGTGCCGGGAGCAAAAAAACCGACAAGGAATCAACCGGCAGTCGTTCCCGGCGCAGACGGAAAAAGACATGAAAGGCAGACGTCGGGTGGTTGGCCTGCATGCAGCCGAAGCGGCCCTGAACAACACCCCGGATCAAATCGTCAATGTCTGGCTGGATGACAAGCGCGAGGATCGTCGCCTCACCGAATTGCGTCAGACCCTGATGCACTGGGGTATCGTGCCCCAACCGGCACTCCGCAAAAAACTGGATGCCCTGGCGGAAGGCCTGAACCATCAAGGCATCGTCATGGAACTGAACGCACCCGCAGAGCGGGACGAAAACGACCTGCGTGCAGCACTCGAACAAACCACATCCCGCAGCCTTTATCTGGCTCTGGATCAGGTACAGGATCCGCACAACCTGGGAGCCTGTCTCAGAACTGCCGATGCGGTCGGCGTTGCGGGTGTCATCATCACCCGGGATCAATCGGTCGGCCTGACCCCCACCGTAGCCCGGGTCGCCTCCGGTGCCGCCGAAACCGTTCCGGTTTATCAGGTAACCAATCTGGTCAGAACCCTGACGCTCTGCAAGGAGCGGGGGCTGTGGATCATGGGAGCAGCCGGTGAATCAGCCCGCTCCCTGTATGAAACCGATCTGAATCTGCCACTGGTACTGGTGGTGGGAGCAGAAGGCAAGGGTCTGCGCCGCCTGACCCGTGACCATTGTGATTTTCTGGTTCGCATTCCCATGCAAGGGCAGGTGCAAAGCCTGAACCTGTCGGTCGCCACCGGCATTCTGCTGTACGAAACCCTGCGTCAAAGACTATCATCCTCCAACTGATGCTGCCCTTCCAGTTCAGCCGGATCACCGGCTTCTATGGTCAAACCCGGCGGGGTTGGCCGGAAGCCACGATGCGTCATTTGCAGATTGATGATGAACAACGGCAGCAAAATCAGCAAACTCAACCCCAGAAAGGTCATGGCACGCCGTCTGACCTTATCCGGATGCAGGTTAATCAAAGCCCAGATGAATAATTCCAGCCACATACCGTAATCTCCCATTGCTTAAAATCCGGATGACTCCGATTATTCGGCACAAGTTCCCCGTTCACCAACCCGACCTGACACCCCTCTGACCGGAAACCCATGAACTCAATACCTGAAACCCGCGATAACGTTCGGGCCCTGTACTGGCGTGACGCCAGCCTGAACATCCTCGATCAACGCCAATTGCCGTCGACCATCACCTATCATCGCTACCAGACCGCTACGCAGGTCAGCGACGCCATTCGTACCATGCAGGTACGGGGAGCTCCTGCCATCGGCATCGCCGCCGCCTACGGGGTAGTACTGGCAGCGCGTCAGCGTCATGGCGAAAACCCGCAGACCTGGCGGGCCGCCCTCGAACCCGATCTGGCAGAACTGGCCCGCTCACGTCCCACCGCCGTCAACCTGTGTTGGGCACTGGAGCGCATGCGTCAGGTCATTGATACCCTGGACGACAGCGACCCCTGCCCTGCCCTGCTGGCGGCGGCTCAGGGCATTCACGACGCCGACGTTGCCGCCAATCAGCAGATGGGCCGTCTCGGAGCGGCCCTGCTGGAAGACACCCGGGGCATACTGACCCATTGCAACACCGGCTCGCTGGCCACCGGTGGATTTGGCACCGCCCTGGGAGTGGTACGCACCGCTTACAGTAGCGGTGTCCGCAACCTGTACGCCACCGAAACCCGTCCCTGGCTGCAGGGAGCCCGACTAACCGTCTGGGAACTGGAACAGGATGGCATTGCCGCCACCCTGATTGCCGATTCAGCCGCTGCCTGCCTCATGCGTCAGGGCCAGGTGCAGTGGGTGATTGTAGGTGCCGACCGGATCGCCGCCAACGGAGACACTGCCAACAAAATTGGCACCTATGCCCTGGCTGTCGCCGCCCGGCATCACGGAGTACGCTTCATGGTGGTGGCTCCCACCGCCACCATCGACTGGAACACCCCGGCAGGCAACGCCATCGAAATTGAGGAACGCGCCGGGTCAGAACTGCTGCCGGAGTACTACCAGCGCGAAGACAGCCTGATCCGGGCCTGGAATCCGGTGTTTGATGTCACCCCCCATGAACTGATTGATGCCATCGTCACCGAACGCGGCGTCGTACTCAATCCTGCCCGGGAATCCCTGTCGTCCCTGCGCTGACAATCCGTGTCTTTCCCATGCAAAACCTCATTGCCATCGCTCTGGGCGGCTCCATGGGTGCCTTGGCCCGCTTCCACACCGCCAACGCCATTTATGCCTGGCTCGGACGGGATTTTCCGCACGGAACCCTGTTCGTCAATGTATCCGGCTCTTTTCTGATGGGCTTTCTGACCCAACTCCTGCTGCTGCGTTTCCCTGAGGCCACAGCCTGTCGCGCCACCCTGCTGGTCGGATTTCTGGGGGCTTACACCACCTTCTCCACCTTTTCGATCGAAACCTTTACGCTACTGGAAGACGGGCGTTATCTCAAGGCACTGAGTTACGCCGCGCTGAGCGTGGTACTCTGTGTCGTTGCTACCTGGGTTGGACTGGTGACGGGTCGCCGTCTGTTCAGCCTGGAGTGGCAGGCCTGGTTTGCCGACGACTCGGCCTGGATACGGGTCGCGGGGGTGGTGGTACTGGGGTTTGTACTGGGACTGACAACCGAATGGGCATTCCTGCGTTACGGGTGGGTGACGAGTGCCCGCCCCCACACCCTTATCGTGCTGTTGACCCTGCTGACCGTACTCGGCCTGACCCAAACCCTGCCGGCCCTGTCAGGTTCACACCCGGCCCATCACGCCCTGCCAACTGCGTTCGCCGCCAGTGCCCTGGCCAGTGCCCTGTCACTATGGGCCGGGATGGCGGTGGCACGGGGATAAACGACCTGGCCTGGCACGACCGTTAGACGTCATGGCCCCTTTTGACATATCAGCCTTAACCGATGCCCCCATGAGGCACCGCCTTGAACGGCGGTGGAATGCACTCCGCTGTGGTTTCAGTCGTAGCCTGTTCGTCACCTCCTTCAAAACACAAATCGTGTTCTGACCCAAAAAAAATTTCGGCCGCTTCGCGGCAAAGACAAAAAATACAAAATACAAACTCAAAGGCCAAAATCCAAAAGCCAAAGAAAGAATGCCCCGCCTCACCTCACCACACCTCAACCGCGACGTAATAGCTGATGCCGTCGTAGGTGACGGTCCCGTTGCCAGTGCCGAGGCTGACGAAGGCGTGGCCCGACGCCGAGGGAGTGGCCGACCAGTAACCGTAGGTGTCGTGCCAGCCCCCCGGCGTGCCGTAATCGCCCGTCCCTGTCCCGGTGCCGTTGTAGGCATCCCAAATCGCCAGGTAATCGTCGTAGGTGGGGTTACTGGCGGTGCCGCTGACTGCCGTGCCGTTTTGATAACCGTGACCCTCTTCACCGTAAACAATACGATCTACGCCATTGCCGATCGTGGGCAACGCCAGTTTCACCCCATTAAGCGTGGCGAAGCGGTAGGTGTTGTCGGTATCGCCATCGTTGTACACCACCGGTGCCCCGTTCTCGCCCTCCAGTCGCCCGTTTACATCCTGCTGGAAGATGGTATCCAGCCAGTCGTGAGTCACAAAATCGTACCTATTGGCATAGCCCGCGCCCTGGGTACTGGAACGGGTGCCATCCCCCGACACATCCCAAAAGTAAAACCAGCGACCGCCATCTACCTGCACCGGATGAATCAGTTTGCCGTAATTCTTGCCCAGGTTGATTACTGCCTGGCCTTGGGTGTAATTGCCGAATTGAATGGTATCGTCGTTGAGCAGATCGATGAGGGCACTGCGGGTGGTGCTGAGGTTGGCATTCTGCGGGTTGCTCAGTTGTACCTGGAAATTTTCATCCGGTTCCACCGTGGTATCACCGATGACCGGAATCGAAATCGTCTGGCTGGTTTGGCCGGGAGCGAAGCTGAGCGTGCCGCTGCTGGCCTGGTAGTCCGACCCGGCTAAAGCGGTGCCGTTGACGATGCTGTAGTTGACGCTGACCGGCTGGCTGGCCGCCGCCGACAGGCTGACTGTCAGGCTGGCACTGGTCACGCCGCTCTGGCCTTCGTTGACGCGGGTACCGCTGATGGCAAGGGTGGGCTGAATGGCTGCCGCATCGTCATTCGTCAGCGTTACGGTCGCGCTGCTGTGGGTGGCCAGCGCGGCATTGAGTGGGCTAGCCAGTGTGACTTGAAAGCGTTCATCCGGCTCCACCCCGGTGTCGCCCAGTACCAGCAGGCTCAGGGTTTGGCGGGTTTGGCCGGGGGTGAAGGTGACACTGCCCTGACTGGCGGTGTAATCCACTCCGGCTTTGGCACTGCCATCCTGCGTCGTGTAATTGACCGTCACCGGCTGGCTGGCGGTACTGCTTAAACGCAGGCTGAGGTTGACATAAGCAGCCGTATTGCCCTCGGCCTGACGCAGTGATGCGATGCTGATGTCCGGCAGGGGCGGTTGGTCGTCATTGCGGATGACGACGCTGGCACGGCTGGCGGTGTGGCTGATGAGGGCGTTGCTGGCATCGCTCAGTTGCACGGTGAAGCGTTCATCCGGCTCAAGCAGGGTGTCACCCAGTATTGGAATTTGCAGGGTTGCGGTGCGTTGACCGGGGGCGAAGCTCACGACATTGTTGCTGGCCAGATAGTCTGATCCGGCCTGAGCGGTATCGTCCCGGGTGGCGTAATTGACCGTGACGATCGGGTCGACGGCGGCTGAAAGGCTCAGGTTCAGGGTGGCGAAACGGGCTCCGCTCTGGCCTTCAGTTACGGTTGCCTCCGTGATGGTGAGGGTGGGGAGTGCGGGTTGCTCGCGGCGCAGGCTCAGGCTGTTGCTGGCCGGGCCGGGATTGCCTGCCATATCGGCATAACTGCCGGCCGCCACACTGAGGCTGCTGCTGGCGGCTGTGAGGGTGAAAGGCGCGGTGTAGCTTAGATCACTGCCGCTCAAGGTGCCAAGAGTGCCGCCACTGACCGTGATGTCACTGGCATCAAAGCCGGTGGGGACTTCGCTGAAGCGGAAACTGAGCGTGGCCGTTTCACCGGCTTTCAGGCTGGTTTTGTCGCTGCTGAGGGTGAGTCCCGGAGCCAGGGTGTCGCCGCTGAATGTCAGCAGGTTACTGGCCGGGCCGGGTTGGTTGAGTCGGTCGGTGTAGGTGGCGGCAGCGACGCTGATGCGGGCCGTGAGCTGGTTCTGGTTCGCCGTGGGTACAAAGCGGGCGGTGTATTGTGTGTCGCTGAGTGCCCGGAACCTGTCGATCCCGCCACCGGAGACGCTGAGGTCGCTGGCGGTAAATCCTTTGGGAGTGTCGCTGAACGTCAGGGTGAGGGTGGGTGTGTCGCCCACTTTCAATCGGCCTGTCTGGTCACTCTGAATACGCAAGGCCAGCCGGTCATCCGCACGAACGGTGATCGTGGCACTGCCCGCCGTGGTATCAAGCCGGGCATTTTGCGGGTTGCTGAGAACGACCCGGAAATACTCGTCGTTTTCAACCTCGGTATCGCCCTTGATCGTGACGGGGATGGTTTGAGTGCTGGTATTGGGGGCGAACGTCAGCGTGCCTGTGAGGGCCGCGTAATCAATCCCGGCGGTAGCCGTGCCGCCCGGGGCACTGGCATATTGCACGCTGACCGGCTGGCTGCTGGTTTGCGACAGGCTGACTTTCAGCAGGATGCGGTTGTCGCCGCCTTTGCCTTCGGCAACGCTGACATTGAGGCTTTCACTTTCAATGGCCAGACTGGGCGATTCGTCGTTGACGATGGTCGCTGTCACCTCGGAGAGGGTCGGTGCGAGCCCAACCGGATTGCTCAGGCGCAGCAAAAAAGTTTCATCGGGTTCCAGATTTGTATCGCCCAAAACGCTGATTTTCAGCTTTTGTTCGGTCTGACCTTCCTCAAAAGTCAGGGTGCCCTGTTCGGCGATGTAGTCAGAACCCGCCTGGGCGGTGTCATCCAGTGTGGCGTAGTCTACCGTGGCCGTCTCACGGGGAGGCTCAGACAGTGTGAAGCTAAACGTGGCATTTTGTGTCCCTGTCTGGCCTTCAGCCAGGCTGATGTTGCCCACAGTCAAACCAGGCAAACCCTGGCCCGGCAAATAGGGTCCGTCGGCAAACCGGAGGGTTTCCACATTCCTCAGCCGGTCGGTGCCTTCATCAAGCCTGTCACCGCGTCTGCCGTTGATGTCCTCGACCACCCAGGTTTGACTGCCTTCATCCAGATGGATTTTGTAGTCGGCCTTGTTACCGGGATAAATCACTGCATCATCGCCCTCGCCGCCATCCATCTCGTCATCTCCGGCCCCGCCTTGCAGGGTGTCGTCTCCGGCATTACCGCGCAGGGTGTCATTGCCGACCTCTCCGTTCAGGGTGTTGTCCGACCCGTTGCCTTCCAGCGTATTGGCCAGTTCGTTACCGGTGCCGCTGATTGAGCCTTTGCCGGTCAGGGTCAGCACCTCCAGATAGCTTGCCAGCGTGTAGCTGACGCTGCTCTCCACCACGTCCTGATCCCCGCCTTTGGCTGTTTCGAGGAGGGTGTCTTCGGTGCTGCTGACCTGATAGGTGTCGGAGCCGTCGCCACCGGTGAGTTGATCGAACCCGATGCCGCCGATCAGGGTGTCATCCCCGGCCCCACCGATGAGGGTATCGAACCCATTGCCGCCGTCCAGCAGGTTGTCGCCGGCGTTACCGGTAATTCTGTTGGCGAGGGCGTTACCCATCGCCTTAAGCCCGGCCAGGCCGGTCAGAATCAGGTGTTCGATATTGAGCGGCAGGGTGAAATCAATGGAACTCTCCACCGTGTCGATGCCGCTGGTGGCCTTGGCGGCTTCCGTGAGTTTGTCAGCGATGTTGTCAACCCGGTAGAGATCATCACCGTCACCGCCGCTCATGGCATCGGTTCCGGTGCCGCCATCGAGCGTATCCGCCCCGGCCCCGCCGTCGAGTTTGTCGTTGTCGGCCCCACCGTCCAGGTAGTCATTCCCGGCCCCGCCGAGTAGCGTGTCGTTGCCGACATCGCCCATGAGCCGGTCGTTGTCGGTACCGCCGTCGAGTGAATCAGTACCGATGCCACCCAGGAGGGTATCGTTGCCGGACAAGCCGGACAGTGTGTCATTACCGGCCAGGCCACTCATGGAATCGGCCTGGGCCGTGCCTTTTTTCTTGTCGTGGTTGGGGGTGCCGGTGAGCGTAGCCATAACAAAAGCTCCCTGGAAACGTTGAAAATCAGTGGAACCGAACGTAGCGGATTTTACAGCAAAAACTG
>CAIVXW010000168.1 GCA_903910005.1 uncultured Methylococcaceae bacterium | reverse complement strand
GCCAGCAATTCTTCCCGCGATTTTTTCTTCACCTCAAGCCCATTCAATTTGATCGAATCCAGTTTTACATACTTGAATTCAAGTATCAGATCCAGTGCCTGAAACCGGCGCATGTCGGGCCGGACGATCAGGCTCAGGTCGATATAGCCATGATTGACTTCGGTTTCGGAAATCATCATGTAGAGTCGATCATTGAATAATACCGTCATGAACATGACCTTCACTGCCAGTTCGTTACTCCAGCGATAATCGCGGGTGGATAACACCGGAAACAGGCGTTGCTCGATAAACTCGCACACCGGCAGCATCTCACCGTGCTGACACAGGGTACGTGCCACCGCCAGGGCGGTTTCACGGTCACGGGCTGGCAGGGACAGCCAGTCCTGAATCCGCTCAATATACAGCGAACGCGACACCAGATTGGGGATTTTAAGCCGGGTTTCGCCGAAGGCGGTTTCGCCATCCAGCGTGAGTATGCCGAAATAATACAGCAGCGAGGCCATCGTGCTGTGGCCCTCCAGCCCCCGGAACAGGTCGGTGACGCCAAACCGGGTGGCCAGACGGGGAATCAATACGCCCGCCTCCGTATCCAGTGCCTCCAGCAAAACCTGTTCATCCTGGAGTAATTCGGCAATATAAGTGAGTTTGCTGCGATCCATGGCCAGGTTATCATCCAGCAGGTTGCGGGGATACTGTCCGCGTTTGTGCAATTCTTGAATAAAATACAGGCTTAGGGTCGGGTTATAGACGCCGTAATCGGCCTCATAACTAAAGCGATACCCGTTGTAAAATGTCCGCATGATGGCCAAGGCTGCTTCCACTGACCAGCCATCGCTTTCACCTTGAATCGCCTGCAATAGCCCGGTAATTTCTGCTTCAGTAAATCCGCACAATTCATTAAATTCCGGGCTAAGATATATGTTTATTGCCACATTATAGCCACTGGTCAAATCGGCCATGGCCACCGGTGACACGCCCGTGATAAACACCCGATCCAGCCCTTGACCTGCCGCTGCCTTGACGGCCTTGAACACGGTTTTGAACAAGCCTTCGCCGTATAACAGTTTCTCGTAGTGTTCCTTTTTTGCCATGAGTATTTCGTTGGCAAAATTGTCGTATTCGTCGATGAAGAGATACAGCTTGTGGTTGGTTGCCTGAATGGCGGTCAGCACGGATCGCCAGGATGATAAAGCGTTGGTTTCGTTAATCTCAAGGGTGGCAGTCAGTACCGATTGGTATCTGGAGAAAAACTCCTTGATACAGTCGTTCAGATGCTGGTGCAAGGTTTTTTCTATATCCTTCACCTCACCCTGCGCTTTCACCAGGGAAAAATCCCAGTGCATAATGAAATACTGGTTATGCAGCGAGGTGGGATTCTGGCCGATAGCCAGATCGCCGAACAGGCTTGCAAACGCCTCGGCCTGGTTGAGATCGTAATAATGTTCCAGCATCGACAACAGCAGGCTTTTACCAAACCGGCGCGGACGCAGGAACAGCAGTTGGTCGCCTGCTGCCTCCAGCTGCGGAATCAGGTGGGTACGATCCTGATAGAAATAGCCTTTCTGCCTGATCTTGGCAAAATCAAAGAGTCCGTAGGGAAATTGCATGAGTGTTACCTGTGAATCGGGGAAGGCGGTGGCAACCGGATGCGTCCGGCATCGTATCAACAAACGCGGCAGTTTGGATATGCACAGCGGTTGGATGGGCACACCGCCGTAGCGAAGCCCGGATATAGCAGGGGGAGGAAACCCATAAAGGGATGCGGGTGAAGGTGTGGGGGCGTTAGCTTCTCGCCAATGCTCGCAGCCCGTATGGCGGTTCGTTTACCGGTTCACCCTGATTCACCGGCACTCTGATCCTGCCCTTCGGCGTGGTAGGAGGAGCGAACCAGCGGGGCACTGGCGACCACCGCAAATCCCAGGGCCAGGGCGGTGTCACGCAGTCGGTCAAATTGTTCCGGGGATACATAGCGGTGTACCGGGAGGTGGTCACGGCTGGGTTGCAGGTACTGACCCAGGGTCAGGCGTTCGCAGCCGTGTTGCCTTAAATCCTGCATGACTTCCATCACTTCCGCATCGGTTTCTCCCAGTCCCAGCATCAGGCCGGATTTCACCGGAATGTCGGGATGCGCTGCGTGGAACCGGGCCAGCAGGGTCAGTGAGTGTCGGTAATCGGCACCGGGCCGGACGGCTTTGTAGAGGCGCGGTACCGTTTCCAGGTTGTGGTTGAAAACATCCGGTGGTGATGCGGCCAGGCTGGCGAGGGCGGTGTCCAGTCGTCCGCGAAAGTCCGGTACCAGGATTTCCAGCCGGATCGCCGGATTGCGTGCCCGTATCGCGGTGAGACAGGCGGCAAAGTGGCCGGCTCCGCCGTCCCTGAGGTCGTCCCGATCCACCGAGGTAATGACTACGTAGCCCAGCCGCATGGCCTGGATGGCTTCGGCCAGGTGGTCGGGTTCACGGGGGTCGGGTGGTAGCGGGCGACCGTGGGCCACGTCGCAAAAGGGACAGCGCCGGGTACACAGGTCGCCCAGAATCATGAAGGTGGCGGTTCCGCCACCAAAGCATTCCGGCAGGTTCGGGCAGGCGGCTTCTTCGCACACCGAGTGCAATCCCCGCTCGCGCAGGATGTGCCGGATACGGTCCACTTCGGGATCAAGGGTCAGCCGGGTTCTGATCCAGTCGGGTTTACGGAGTGGTTGTTCCGCCGGTACCACCGGGATGGGAATGCGTTTGAATTTGCCGGCCTGGCGCTGGTGCGTGTCGGGTGTGGTTCTGGACGGTGCCTGGAGTGGGGGGCGTCTGGACATGGTGTATTGCTGACAGGTCAGTATGAGGTCTTGCCGTACGGCCGGATCATGCGCAGTGGTCGACGGATGGCGGGCGGCGTCCGGGTCTCTGTGGTTTCGGGCGGGGTGGTTCCCCCCGCATTCGCCAGCCGGAAGAATCGCATGAGTTCTTCCAGTTTTACCGCATGGGCATTCATTTCGTCGGCGGTGGCCGAGAGTTGTTCGGACGCGGCGGCACTTTGCTGGGTTGCCTGGTTGATCTGGTGCATGGCCTGGGCGATGTTGCGGGCGTTACCGGCTTGCTCATCCGAGGCTACGGTGATTTGCTGAACCAGGGTGGCGGTGTGTTCGATGGAGGGAACCATCCGGGTCAGCAAGGTACCGGCCTTGCCGGCCTGCTCGACACTGGAACCGGCCAGTTGCCCGATTTCATGGGCTGCAACCTGGGAACGCTCTGCCAGTTTACGCACTTCTGCGGCCACTACCGTGAAGCCCTTGCCGTGTTCGCCGGCCCGGGCCGCTTCAATGGCGGCATTGAGGGCCAGCAGATTGGTCTGGTAGGCAATGTCGTCGATGATGCCGATGCGGTCTGCAATCTGCCGCATCGCATCCACCGTTACGCTAACGGCAATACCCCCTTCGCGGGCTTCCCGGGCACTCTGGCTGGCCATGGTGCTGGTGGTGACGGCATTCTCCCGGTTTTGCTCCACCAGATCGGCCATGCCCTCGACCGCTGCCGAGGTTTGTTCGACGCTGGCGGCCTGTTCGGCAGTGGCCTGGGACAGGGTTTGTGCGGTGGCATTGACTTCACCGGAGGCGGCGGCCAGTGACTGGGCCACCTGGCCCACCTGGGTCAGGGTTTCCGCCAGTTTGCTCACGGTCTGATTGATGGCCCGGGTGAGTTCGAGAAACCGGCCCTGGTAGGTTCCCCGCACTTCGGCACTCAGGTCACCCGCCGCCACCCGTTCCATGGTCAGGCGGATTTGTTCCAGCGGGTTGCTGACTGCGTCCATGATGGCGTTGATTCCTTCAATGGCGGTTTTGAAGTCGCCCCGGTGGCTGGACGCATCAGCCCGGCGGTCGAGCCTACCCTCACTGACCGCAGCCGACAGGTTGTGCGTATCCTGAATCAACGCCTTGAGCGGTTCGATCACTGCATCCAGGGTGTCGTTGACGCCTGCGACGATGCGGCGGTAGTCGCCCGGATGGCGATGGGCATCGGCCCGGGCATCCAGTTTGAGGTCGCGTCCGGCCTGCGCCAGCATCGCGGCATCCTCGATCAGGGCATTGATATTGGCGATGGCCTGGTTGAGGTTGTTGCGAAGGGTGTTGAAATCACCCTGATAGTGGTCAGTGATGACCGGTGGAATGTCGCCCCGGGCGATGCAGTCGACATAATCGGCTGCCACGTTCAGCGGGGTGATGATGGCATCCAGCGTGGTATTCACGCCTTCGATGATGCTGCGGTAATCTCCCTGGTGCCGACTGGCATCGGCCCGGACAGTCAGTTGTCCGGCCACCGTGGCGGTGACCAGAGTCCGGGTTTCGGACGATAACGCCCGCACGGCTGCCGCCACCTGATTGACGGCAGCGGTAATGACGCTGAATACCTCCCGGGTGGCCTGGGTATCGCTGTCGGCGTCGGCTACCTGCAGGTCGATGGCCAGATCGCCCTGGGCCAGTCGGGTCAGGGCCTCGCGGATGCGCTCTACTTCAACTGCCTGATAGCGGGCAATTTTGGCGGCCTGGTTGCGGGCCTTAATGATGTCGGTCTGATCCATGACAACCTCAAACGCGCCGATGACCCGACCCTCGCGGTCACGTATCGGCATTCCGATGTAGTGAATGTTGAGTTCCTGCTGGCCGGGACGGGCAATGGTCTGCGAAGGTGTCTGTACCCGGTTGCTCATGGCCTTGAGGCAGGCACAGCCCCCGGAATGACAGTCTTCGGTGCGGAAATGATCGTAGCATTTACGCCCCAGCAGTTGTTGCGGCTGTCGTTGACCCAGGGCGGCACCGCTCCGGTTGATGTAGCGCACGGTGCGTTCCTGGTCGATGATCATGGCCGGCAGTGGCATGTTGTCCAGGTATCCGGTGAGATAATCCAGGGTCAGGTTGATGCCTTCCATGAGCTTGCGATATTCACCCTGATGGCGGGCGGTTTCGATGCGGGTGGTCAAACGGCCTTGTATGGCGGTTTCGACCTGGGCTTCGATGTCTGTCACCATGGTTTTGAGTGAGGCTTGTACCCGACTGAAGGCTTGCAGCAACTGGCCAATTTCATCGCGGTGCTGGCGGGTGATGGTAAAGTTGAGGTCACCGACGGCGATTCGTTCGGCGATGTCACGGGCTTCAGTCAGGGGACGGGTCAGGCTGCGGGTTAACCAGATGCCCAGTCCGGTGGCGACGACCAGAGCCAGGGCCGATACGGTAACGATCAGCCAGAGCGATTGTTGGGCGGTTTGTATGGCCTGGCTGCCGGTTTGCCGCATGTTTTCGGCCTGATGGGCCGACAGGGTCTCGACCGATTTGAGGTAGTCGGTCTGGCGTTGTCGCAGTTCGGTCAGCAGGTACTGGCTCGCCTCGTCCCGTTGCTGGCGGGCTACCTTGTCGAGAAATTCATCCTGGCCCCGTACATAGTTGTCGCGGGCACTACGCACCCGGGCCAGCAGGGTCAATCCGTCGGCATCGGTGGTGTCCCGCTGCAGTCGGTTCAGATTGCTCAGGATTTTGCTGCGGGCTTCCGGGATGCGGGCCAGTTCGGCCCTGAGGGTGGCTTCGTCCCCGCTCAACAGGGTATTACGCATGGCCCGGGCAATAATGTTGACCTGATCGACGATTTCATGCGAAATCACCACCCGTGGAAACTGGTCGTTCAGGATCAAGGTCTGGTTTTGCTGCATCCGGATGAAACTGTAGGCTGCCTGACCGGCCAGGGCCGCCAACAGTAAAACGATGACGGAAAAGCCGAGGAAAAGCCGTCGGCCCACGGGAAGGTCATTCATCAGTTACTCCGCGAAATGAAAATTCAGGATTGATATCCACCACCGTGCCACCCAGGCAGTTTACTCATGGCTCGAATCATATTATTCAACAAACCCTTCAACGTGCTGTCGCAGTTTACCGACCGGGCAGCCGGTCGGGTGACGCTGGCCGATTTCATCCCCGTAGCGGCCGTGGTACCGGCAGGGCGTCTGGATCGGGATAGCGAAGGTCTGTTGGTGTTGACCGATGACGGACGCCTGCAGGCCCGTATCGCCGATCCCCGTTTCAAACGGGCCAAAACCTATTGGGCTCAGGTCGAAGGGATTCCGGACGAACCGGCCCTGGCGCGTTTGCGCCAGGGTGTGCTGCTGAACGACGGCCTGACCCGTCCGGCTGAGGTGCGGTTGATGGCGGAACCGGCCCATTTGTGGCCACGCCAGCCTCCCATCCGCTACCGGGCTGCCATTCCGACCGCCTGGATTGAGTTGGTGCTCCGCGAAGGGCGCAATCGTCAGGTCAGGCGCATGACGGCTGCCGTGGGCTTCCCCACGCTCCGGCTGATTCGCCAGGCCATCGGTACCTGGACTCTGGACGGGCTTGCGCCCGGACAGTACCGGGAACTCCCTTAGCCTGCAAGGGGTTTGTAACGGATGCGGTGCGGGTTGTCGGCCTCATCGCCCAGGCGACGTTTGCGGTCGGCTTCGTAGTCGGCATAATTGCCTTCAAACCAGACCACCTTGCTGTCGCCTTCAAAGGCCAGCATGTGGGTGGCGATACGGTCCAGAAACCAGCGGTCATGTGAGATCACTACGGCACAGCCGGGGAAGTCCAGCAGGGCTTCTTCCAGTGCCCGCAGGGTTTCCACGTCCAGGTCGTTGGTGGGTTCGTCCAGCAGTAAGACGTTGCCGCCTGCCTTGAGCAGTTTGGCCAGATGGACGCGGTTACGCTCACCACCGGACAGGTCGCCGATTCGTTTCTGCTGATCCGGCCCCTTGAAATTGAAGCGGCCACAATAGGCCCGTGACGGCGTCTGGTAAGTACCGACCGTCACCATGTCGAGACCGTCGGAAATTTCTTCCCATACCGTTTTATTGTCATCCAGGTGGTCGCGGGTTTGGTCAACGTGGGCGATTTTCACGGTTTCGCCCAGGCGGATGCTGCCGCCGTCCGGTGGCTCAATGCCGGCCATCATGCGGAACAGGGTGGTTTTACCGGCACCGTTGGGTCCGATGATGCCGACGATACCGCCAGGCGGCAGGCGGAAGCTCAGGTCGTCGATCAGCAGACGGTCAGCAAAGCCCTTGCGTATGCCTTCTGCTTCCACCACTACATCGCCCAGACGCGGGCCGGGCGGGATGTAAATTTCCTTGGTTTCATTGCGTTTCTGGGTTTCGACGGCAGCCAGTTCATCAAATCGCTGTAAACGGGCCTTGTTCTTGGCATGACGCCCCTTGGGGTTGGTGCGTACCCATTCCAGTTCGGCTTTCATGGCTTTCATCCGGGCAGTCTCCTGTTTTTCCTCGATTTCCAGCCGTTTTTCCTTTTGCTCCAGCCAGGACGAATAATTGCCTTCCCACGGTATTCCGTGACCCCGGTCCAGTTCCAGAATCCAGCCGGCCACGTTGTCAAGGAAGTAGCGATCATGGGTAACGGCGATGACCGTGCCGGAGAAATCGTGCAGGAACCGCTCCAGCCAGGCAACCGATTCGGCGTCCAGGTGGTTGGTGGGTTCGTCCAGCAGCAGCATGTCGGGGCCGGACAGCAACAAACGACACAGGGCTACCCGGCGTCGCTCGCCGCCCGACAGTTTGGTGACGTCAGCATCCCAGTCAGGCAGGCGCAGGGCATCCGCTGCCACGTTCAGGGTACGCTCCAGATTATGGCCGTCGCTGGCCTGGATGATGGCCTCCAGTCGGGCCTGTTCGGCGGCCAGGGCATCAAAGTCGGCATCGGCGTCGGCGTAGGCTGCATAAACCTGATCGAGACGGGCCAGGGCTTCGGTGACGTGGGACAGGGCTTCCTCTACATTGCCCCTGACCGTTTTGGCGGGGGCAAGATGGGGTTCCTGCGGCAGGTAGCCGATCTTGATGCCGGGCTGAGGCCGGGCCTCGCCGTTGAATTCTGCATCCACCCCGGCCATGATGCGGAGCAGCGAGGATTTGCCGGAACCATTGAGGCCCAGGACGCCGATCTTGGCTCCGGGGAAAAAAGACAGGGAAATGTCTCTGAGGATTTCACGTTTGGGCGGCACGACCTTGCCGACCCGGTTCATGGTGTAGATGTATTGAGCCATAGTTGAAACTGATAGGGTTGTATGGGAGCGTCATCGGCAAGTTACGATGGCGGGGGCAGTCCTGATCTGCCCGTGGGCGGCAAGCATAACAAAAAAGGGATTCCAGCGGCATGGCGTGACGCATAAACCCCCGCAGCCACCCGCGATGCCACGGGCAGGTCGAATGATTGAGGGGAACGGTCAGGGCCGGGTTTGGTGCAGGGCATCGGGTCTTGCCATGCCACCCGCATTTGCGTAGCATAGGCGGCTTTTTCAGCCAGGCATTTACAGGTATAGCAATGAAAACCGGCATTCATCCCGACTATAAAACCATCGCCGTGCAGTGCAGTTGCGGCAACGCGTTCGAGACCAAATCGACCATCGGACGTGATCTTCACGTTGAAGTATGTTCGTCCTGTCACCCGTTCTACACCGGCAAGCAGCGTCTGGTCGATACGGCGGGTCGCGTTGACAAGTTCCGCCGCAAGTACGGTCGCGGTTGAGCCGTCGGGTCATGGCAGGGAGCCACTCCCGGGCGATCCCGGATGTGGCTCGAATCCTCCCCCTCAGACGGCGTCCCTCAGCAATATCTCCACATCCTCTATGGTTCCCTGGGGCCTGGATTTTTCCCTGCGCCCGATCGCCTGCCTTTTCAGGGCCACTGACAGCAGGCACAGTTCCACCCGCACGCCATCCACCAGAAACTCCAGGGCCGGAACCGGTTCGGGCCGTTCGCCGTTGCCGTTCAGGAATACGGAGGTTTGCTCAAACGGTATGCGTGCCTCCATCAGGCTTTGCATGACCTCTTCCGGGGTATCCGGAAACAGGTAAATGGTGATCGGGGTATAGGCACCGGCATTGCCATCCAGTACGCCGCCGACCAGCCGGGGCGAAAACCGGCGGAAGAATTTCATCGCCTCCAGGGCCAGTTGACGCAAGCGGGCGATGTGCTGTGTTTGCACTGCAAACCGGTACAGGCGGTGATGTTCGCCGAGGGCGGCGTCAATCTCATCCCGGGTTGGCAGGCCGGGGTGGTGTTTGAACCCCAGTCGGGCCGCCGCCTTGCTTCGGGCCATATTCCAGTCATGCACACCGTCCTCGGCCATGAGGCGGGCGGCTTCCCGGGCGATTCGCCATTTGCTCCTGTCTTTTGGATTCATGTCAGAACAGTGATTCTATGGGTTTGTCCAGCGAGCCTGGCCGGGGTGCTGCCTCAGTACCGGGGCTGAGTTCATCATCCTGACCGTCGGCCCCGGCGTCGGTGTCCGTGGTTTCATTCGGTACGTGCAGGCTCTCGTCAGTCAGATCGGCGGGTTTCTGGAACTCAAATTCAGCCACTCCCCTCAGGGCTTCCCGCATAAACTGTATCCAGATCGGCAGGGCGGCATGCCCGCCGGTTTCATCCCTGCCCAGCGACTTCGAGTTATCCTTACCCAGCCAGGTTACAGCCACCAGTGCCGGTGCGTATCCGTTGAACCAGGCGTCCCGGTTTTCGTTGGTGGTGCCGGTTTTTCCGCCCAGATCGGATCGTTTCAGTTCGAGTGCCCGGGTCGCCGTGCCCTTGCGTATCACATCCTGCAACATGGAGTGAATCTGGTAATGCGCTTTAGCCGTCAGAACCCGGTTGCCGTTGCCCGCTGCCTCGCAGGTCAGGCAGGGAGCATCCGGCGTGGCCTGATAGACGACGGCTCCCGTTTCCGTCTCGATGCGATCAATCAGGTAGGGTTCGACCCGGTAGCCGCCGTTGGCGAAAACGGCGTAGGCCTGCGCCATCCGCAAGGGCGTGGCGGAACCGCTGCCGAGAGCCAGCGGCAATGAATGGGGTAATTCCGTCGGTCTGAAACCAAACCGCATTGCCGTGTCGCGGGCTTTGGTGATGCCGATGTCGCGCAACAGGCGGATCGACACCAGATTGCGGGAATGGGTCAGGGCATTCCTCAAGGTGGTGGGCCCGTAGAACTGGCCGCTGTAGTTTTGTGGCCGCCATACCCCACCGGGCTGGGAGGGATCGGCAATGACAATGGGGGCATCGTTGATGATGCTGGCCGGGGTGTAGCCTTCCATCAGGGCGGTGGCATACAGGATGGGCTTGAAACCCGAACCCGGCTGGCGTTCGGCCTGAATGGCCCGGTTGAACCCGCCCTGGCTGGAATCATACCCGCCCACCAGGGCGCGGATGGCACCGGTGGCAGGATCAAGGGCCACCAGGGCCGCTTCGGTTTCAGGTATCTGGGTCAGCCACCAGATCTTGTCGGCGTCCCGACGCACCCGAATGATGTCACCCGGCTTCATCACCTCGCGGGCTGTGGCGGGCGAGCGACCGGTTCCGTTTTCGCCCAGGTATTTCCGGGCCCAGCGGATGCCGTTCCAGCCCAGTTCCACATTTTGTCCATGCCCCAGATAGAGCTGGGCACTGCGTTCCTTCACGGCTGTTACCAGGGCCGGGCGTGTCTGCCCGACTGCGGAAATATCCTCCAGATAGATGTCCCACTCCTGGCGCGACCGGACTTTGCCAAGGTCGATGTGCGGCTGGCCATTGCCCCGGTAGCCGTGACGCTCGTCATGGCCGTGCAGCCCTGTCTGCACCGCCTGCCGGGCGGCCTGCTCCAGGCGGGCATCCAGGGTGGTATACACCCGGTAGCCGTTGGTGTAGGCCTCTTCGCCGTACTGTTGATACAGTTCGTTTCTGGCCATCTCGGCTGCATCGGGCGCATCCAGTTCTATCGGGAGCGAGTGCAGGTGAGTCGTTACCGGGGTCACCAGCGCGGCCTGATACCGCGTCTCGTCAAGATACCCCAGCTTTTGCATGCGGGCCAGTACGTAATTGCGCCGGATCAGTGCCCGTTCCGGGTTGGCCAGCGGGTTGAAGGTTGAGGGAGCCTTGGGCAATCCGGCAATCATGGCAATTTCTGCCAGATCCAGCTCGCTGACGCTTTTGCCGTAATAAACCTGGGCAGCCGCAACGATGCCGTAGGCGTGATGGCCAAAGTAAATTTTGTTGAGATAAAGTTCCAGGATTTCTTCCTTGCTCAGACGCGATTCAATCCGTACCGCCAGCAGGATTTCCCGCAGTTTGCGCAGCATGGTTTTTTCGCTGCTCAGGAAAAAATTGCGGGCCACCTGCATGGTGATGGTGCTGCCGCCCTGCCGTTTCTCGCCGGTTCGCAGAAACGAGAAGGTTGCCCGCAACAACCCCTGGTAATCCACGCCGGGATGGTCAAAAAAGCGGTTGTCTTCCGCCGACAAAAAGGCGTTGCGGATGTCGGCAGGCACTTCCGTAATGGCGATGGGGCTGCTTTTTTCTTCACCATAGAGAGCCATCAACAACCCTTCCCGGCTGTAGATTCGCAATGGCACGTGGTAACGCACGCTGCGTAATTGCTTAATATCGGGTAATTCTGCTTCCAGATGACGATAGAGGGCGTAGCCTCCCACACCTGCGACGATCAGACCGGTCAGGAACAATCCCGACAGAATTTTGAAAAGATGGCCGACTTTGCGGGGTTTGCTGGATTTGCGGGGTGCCAATGGAATAACGCTCTGCCAGGGAAGGAATGAACCGGTCGTGTGTCAGGCAGCGTCCGGAACGATGTCATGGATGTGCAGCCTGAAGTCCCGGTTGCGGTGGTCTTCGAGATAAAGCCGTAGACAATGGCTGACAGTTTGAAACGAGATGTCCGCCCAGGGTATTTCATGCTCCCGGAACAAGCGGGTTTCCAGGCTCTCGACACCGGCCCCGAACTGGTGATCCAGCAGCCTGGCGCGAAAATAGACATGAACCTGGGAGATATGGGGGACGTTGAAAATGGCGAACAGACCCTCGACGGCCAGATGGGTGCGGGCTTCTTCCCAGGACTCACGCCGGGCTGCGGCTTCCAGGGTTTCGCCCAGTTCCATGAAACCGGCCGGGAGAGTCCAGGTACCGTAGCGGGGCTCGATGGCCCGTTTACACAACAGGATGCTGTTTTCCCAAACGGGAATGCACCCGGCAATGATTTTGGGGTTTTGGTAATGCACCAGGCCACACTGGTCGCACACGTGGCGCAGACGTTCGTCCCCATCGGGTTTGCGCAGGAGCAGGCCGGCGCCACAATGCGAGCAATAATTCATGTTGTCAAACCAGGCAATGCGAAGTAAGCCAATAACCGTCCGGCCCTGGACACCCTGCGTCCCAACCGCTCCGTCCGGACGGCCCGTTCATTATCCGGGCCGTCCGGCCTTTGCGGCACCCGGTAATCGTACCTAATGAAATTTGACCAAAATCCGGGTGAAGTATGCACGCACTCATCCGGCAGGGAAACCCTCCCTGCGGAGGTGCCACGCCATCCGTATTTTGATTTTTGGAGTATTTCACTTGGGTACGAAACTCTACGTTGGTAATTTGAACTACGCCGTCGACAACGCCGATCTGGAGCGTATTTTCACCCCCCATGGTTCGGTTCAGTCGGCCCGGGTCATTCTGGATCGCATCACGGGACGTTCCCGTGGCTTCGGATTTGTGGAAATGGACTCGGAGCGCGAAGCACAGGCGGCCATCCAGGCCCTGCATGGCAAGGAGGTAGGTGGCCGCAGTCTGACGGTCAACACGGCCAAACCACACGCGGGCGGCAACGGTGGCAATGCCAGCCTGTACCGACGCCAACCGGCAACGGTGTGGTCAGGACGTCGCTACTGATAATCCCCCGAAGACTCTCCGTCGTTCTGCCGGAGAGTCTTGAACTCCGCCTGCCCGATTGACTAACATGCTCCCCATTTTGCGGGGAGACCCTTCATGCAAACCTGTAAAACCGGATTCATCGAACTGGCACTGCGCTGCGAGGTGCTTCGTTTCGGGGAGTTTACCCTGAAATCGGGTCGTAGCAGTCCCTATTTTTTCAATACCGGTCTGTTCAACACCGGTTATCGCCTGGCCCGACTGGGTCATTATTATGCCAGAACCCTGCTGGATAACGGGGTGTCGTTCGATATGCTGTATGGCCCGGCCTACAAGGGCATCCCCCTGGTCTGCACCGTTGCCATGGCCCTGTCCGCCGAAACCGGGGCCGAGATTCCCTATGCCTTCAATCGCAAGGAGGCCAAGGATCACGGTGAGGGCGGATCGCTGGTCGGTGCCCCGCTGCAGGGCCGGGTGCTGATCGTCGATGATGTGATTACGGCCGGCATCTCGGTGCGCGAGTCGGTGGACATCATCCGGCAAGCCGGTGCCGAACTGGCCGGTGTGGTCATTACCCTGGATCGACAGGAACGGGGAGCGGGTGATCGCTCGGCGGTGCAGGAGGTTACCGGGTACCTGGGGTGCCCTGTCCATGCCATCATCACCCTGGATGACATCATCACCTACCTGGCGACCGTTGCCCGTCCGGAGGAACTGGCCCGCATCAAACAGCATCGGGAACAGTATGGTTGCCGCTGATGGCTGGATGCCCCGCCGGGTATCCCCTATACTTGTCGGCCCTGACACGATGTCTCTTGCCTGCAATTTATAATGAACCCCGACCTGCTGAAACTGCAAAGTTACCCGTTTGAAAAGCTGACCCGGCTCAAACAGGGTCTTGTTCCGCCGTCTGAAAAATCCCACATTGCCCTGTCCATCGGTGAGCCGCAACACGCGCCGCCGGGCGCGGTGATCGAGACCCTGCAAACCCGTCTGGGCAGTCTGGCCCAGTACCCAACCACCCGTGGTCTGTTGGCCCTGCGCCAGGCCGTGGCAGACTGGTTGACCCGGCGTTTCAGCCTGCCGACCGGTGCGGTCGACCCCGACCGGCACGTTTTGCCCTGCAACGGCACCCGTGAGGCACTTTTTTCCTTTGCCCAAAGCCTGGTGGATCGGAGCCGCAACCCGCTGGTACTGATGCCCAACCCCTTCTACCAGATTTACGAAGGGGCGGCCCTGCTGGCCGGGGCGGAACCCGGCTATCTCAATACCACCCGCGACAACGGTTACCTGCCTGATTTCGATGCCGTGCCGGATGCCACCTGGCAGCGTTGCCAGTTGCTGTATGTCTGTTCGCCCGGCAATCCCACCGGCACCGTATACGACCTGGCCCTGTACCGGAAACTGCTGAACCTGGCCGAGCGGCATGATTTCATCATTGCCTCGGATGAATGTTATTCGGAGATTCATCATGAGGAAAACAACCCGCCTCCGGGCCTGTTGCAGGCCGCCTGGGCCATGGGCAATACCGGGTTCGAGCGGTGCGTGGTGTTCCACAGCCTGTCGAAACGCTCCAATTTGCCGGGGCTGCGTTCCGGTTTTGTGGCGGGCGACAGCACCCTCATTCAAAATTACCTGCGCTACCGCACCTATCACGGCTGTGCCATGCCCTTGCCCAGCCAGTATGCCAGCATTGCGGCCTGGCAGGACGAAAGCCACGTCAGGGAAAACCGGGCTCGCTACCGGCACAAATTCACTGGCGTTCACCCATTGCTGAAGGATGTATTGCCCCTGTCGGTTCCGCCTGCCGGATTCTATTTGTGGGTACACACCTCCGGTAGCGATGAAGAGTTCGCGAGAAGACTTTTCATGGAGCAAAATGTGACGGTTTTGCCCGGCA
Organism: uncultured Methylococcaceae bacterium; assembly: GCA_903910005.1. GTDB lineage: Bacteria > Pseudomonadota > Gammaproteobacteria > Methylococcales > Methylococcaceae > CAIVXW01. The sequence goes on along the minus strand of CAIVXW010000168.1, from coordinate 4,434 downwards.
CATACCTTTCTCGCACGGCTCATGGCATCAACCCTGGCCAGAATCACGTCCGCATGGCACTGGTGGCTGACCTGGACGGTTGTCTTGAGGCAGCCCGGCGCATCCGGGAGTTCGTTCAAACCCATCAACAAGAATCAAAAACATGACATTAGAAGACATCATCAATGAGGCCTACGAAGACCGGGCCCAGATCAATCCCTATTCGGCCAGCCGGGAAACCCGGGCGGCAGTACAGGAAGCCCTGAGCCTGCTCGATTCCGGGCGTGCCCGGGTTGCGGAAAAAAGAAACGGCGAGTGGGTGGTCAATTCCTGGCTGAAAAAGGCCGTTCTGCTGTCCTTCCGCATCTTTGAGAACCGGGTCATGGAGGGCGGGGAAACCAAGTATTTTGACAAGGTGGAAACCAAATTCAGTGGTTACCGTCCGGAGGACTTCGCCGCGACCGGTGCCCGGGTTGTGCCGCCGGCCGCCGTGCGGCGGGGCGCTTTCCTGGCGCACGGGGTGGTACTGATGCCGTCCTTTGTCAACATCGGTGCCTATGTCGATTCCGGCACGATGGTGGATACCTGGGCGACGGTGGGTTCCTGTGCCCAGATCGGCAAGAACGTCCACCTGTCCGGCGGTGTGGGAATCGGCGGCGTGCTGGAACCGCTGCAGGCTTCGCCCACCATCATCGAAGACAACTGCTTCATCGGAGCCCGTTCCGAAATCGTCGAGGGAGTCATTGTGGAGGAAGGCGCGGTCATTTCAATGGGGGTTTACATTGGTCAAAGCACCAAAATCTACAACCGCATGACCGGTGAGATCACCTATGGCCGGGTTCCTGCCGGTGCCGTAGTCGTATCCGGTAATTTACCGGCCAAAGACGACAGCCACAGTTTATACTGTGCCGTCATCATCAAGCAGGTTGATGAAAAAACCCGCAGCAAGGTGGGCATCAACGAACTGCTCAGGGACTGGTAAGCCTGACGACGGACGTTTTTTTGTTTCAATCATCACTGAGGATTTTGCATGAATAAGGTTTTGTGGGCGGGTTTGGTGCTGCTGGTTTCTTCCAGTGCGTGGGCCGGTACTGAACATTATGTGGGCCGCAACGGCAACCACGTTCAGCACCTGAAGATCAATCAGGTGGGAGCAGACATCAATGTCGCCATGGATGTCGATTTTGAACCGAACGGCTCGGCGGAAGAAGGCCGCAAGCCCTGCTCGGCTGACATTGCCGGCGAGGCCAGAAAAACCGGGGAAAATACCCTGGTGCTGAAGAAACAGGCCGAGGGTGAAGCCCATTATTGTTCCCTCACCATCACCACCTCCAGCGAAGGGGCCAAGGTGGATCAGTCGGCTGATTGCAAGTACTTTGCAGCGGGCATCTGCTATTTCGATTCGGATGGCCGTGAGTTGACCCGGGTCAAATGAGTTCGATCCTTGCGATCCAGCAGCAAAAAGATGATCGGGGTGGTGTACAGGGTGAGTATCTGACTGACCAGTAACCCCCCTGCGATGGAGAGTCCCAGGGGCTGGCGCAGTTCAGCCCCTTCTCCGCTGCCAAATGCCAGTGGCAAGGCTCCCATCAGGGCCGCCAGCGTGGTCATCAGAATGGGACGAAACCGTATCAGGCAGGCCGCATGGATGGCTTCGCGGGCAGACAGGTCGGCCTGACGCCTCAGTTGCAGGGCCAGGTCAATCATCATGATGGCGTTTTTCTTGACAATCCCGACCAGTAGAATGACCCCGATCATGGCAATCAGGGTAAATTGGGTATCGAATACCCGCAGAGCCAGCAAGGCACCGATACCGGCGGACGGGAGGGTGGAGAGTATGGTCAGCGGATGAATATAACTCTCATACAGCATTCCCAGCACGATATAGAGACTGAGCAGGGCCGTGGCAATGAGCCAGGGCTGACTGTCCAGTGATTCCCTGAAGGTTTTGGCCGTCCCCTGGAAGCCGCCGTGTATTGAGGCCGGTACACCCAGTTGGGTCAGGGTTTCCTCCACCACCCGGGTAGCGTCCGACAGGGCAATCCCCGGGCGCAGATTGAACGACAGGGTAGCCGCTGCGGCTCCGCCCTGATGATTCACTTCCAGTGCGGCGACGCCCGGTTTCAATTCGGCAAACTGGGAGAGGGGCACGACCCGGGCTTCGGGATGATCCGGGCCTGGCGGCACCTGAATCCGCAGTCGCTCCAGACTCTCCGGCGTTTTCCAGCCGTTTTCATCCAGTTCCATCACCACCCGGTACTGATTGGTCGGATTGTAAATCAGGGAAACCGGACGCTGACTCCAGGCATTGCCCAGGGTCTGGTCGATCAGGGCCGGACTGATGCCCCAGCGGGCCGCAAAATCGCGCTGGACGACTACCTCAATTTCCTCCCCCTGTTCCTTGAGGTCGCTATCCACATCGACCAGTTCGGGGCGGCGTGACAGGGCCTCGGCGATGCGGGGTGTCCAGTGACGCAGTGCCGACAGGTCGGTCGATTCCAGGGTGTACTGGAACATGGACGCCGACCGCCGCCCGCCACTGCGTACATCCTGGGCCGCAAACAGCAGAATCCGCACGCCCGTCATTTGCCCCAGTCGCCCCCGCAACCGCCCCAGTATCTGTTCCGAACTGTGCGAACGCTGCTCGCGTGGTTTCAGCAACACGTTGATACCGGCACCGCCTCCGCCCAGAAATCCTGCTGCCGTGACGACATCGGTATCCTGCATGATCTGGCTGATGGCCTCGCGCAGTTTGTCCTGCAATACCGGAAAGGCGGTGTTTGGGTCGGCCTGCATGCCGCCAACCAGACGGCCGCTGTCCTGAATCGGAAAAAATCCCTTGGGGATGGTGGCATAGAGGTAACCGTTGCAAACCACCGTCATCAGTAACAGCCCCAGAATCAGCCAGCGATGAGACAAGGCCCAGGTCAGGGAGCGGTCATAGCCGGCCAGAATGGCCTGATAGACCCGCTCCAGCAGGGCAAAGCCGCCACGGGCCGGGGTGTGGTTCGGCAGGGGGCGAATGAGGTGAGCCGCCAGCATCGGGGTCAGGGTGATGGAAACCAGCAGCGACACACACACGGCGGCAGCCAGGGTTACGGCAAACTCCCGTAACATGCGCCCCACCAACCCGCCCATGAACAGGATGGGAATGAAAACAGCCAGCAGGGCCAGGCTCATGGAAACCACCGTGGGAACAACCTCCCGCGTTCCGCGCAGGGCCGCCCTGACCGGCGATTCACCGGACTCCATGCGGCGGACAATATTCTCCAGTACCACAATCGCATCATCCACCACAAACCCGGTCGCTACTGCCAAGGCCATCAGCGACAGGTTATCCAGTGAGTAATGCCCCAGGTACATCACCCCCAGGCTGCCGATCAGTGATACCGGAATGGCGACCGTAGGGATGAGGGTTGCCCTGAGATTACGCAGAAACAGGAACACCACCAGCATCACCAACCCTACCGACAGGGCCAAAGCCAGTTCGACTTCGCGTAATGAGGCCCGGATGGTGCGGGTGCGCTCCATGAGGACGCTCAGGTCGGCACTGGTCGGCAGCGAGGCCTGAAGGGTTGGCAACAGGGCTTCAATACGTTGCACCGTCGCCACGATATTGGCTTCGGTCTGTTTGTAGACCCTAAGTACCACCGCCGGGTGGCCGTTGGCAAAACCGGCATTGGCCAGATTTTCTACCGAATCAATGACACGGGCGACATCGGTCAGAAGAACCGGGGCACCGTTGCGGTAGGCCAGCAGCAGGGATTGATAATCGCGGGCGGTACGAACCTGGTCGTTCGATTCGATCTGCCAGTACCGGGTGGCGGTCTGGATCGCGCCCTTGGCATCATGGCGATTGGCTGAAACCAGGGCGGTTCGGACTTCGTCCAGCCCGATGCCGCGTGCTGCCAGTAGTGTCGGGTTGAGTTCGACCCGAACGGCGGGCAATGAGCTGCCGCCCACTTCCACCAGTCCGACGCCTTCAACCTGGGCAATTTTGGGGGAAATCAGGGTGGCGGCCAGATCGTACAACGCGCCCCGGTCAAGGTTGCCGGACATCAGGGCCAGTTCGATGATCGGTTGATCAGCCGGATTGTATTTGCGAAAGGAGGGTGCTGACGGCAGGTTGGCCGGCAATTGGCTACGGGCGGCATTAACCGCAGCCTGCACATCGCGGAGTGCTGCGTTGCTGCTGCGGCTCAAATCAAACTGAAGTACCACACGGCTGAGCCCCTGACTGTTGTAGGACGTCATTTCGTTGAGCCCGGCGATGCGTCCAAGGGTGGCTTCCAGCGGGGTGGCAACCGTCTCTGCCAGGGTGTCCGGGCTGGCACCCGGCAGGCGGGTTTCCACTACCACGGTCGGAATGTCCACACTGGGCATGGGAGCGACCGGCAGCAGCAGATACCCCACCGTGCCGGCCAGCACAAGGGCCAGCGTCAGCAGGATGGTTGC